>MNZY01000101.1 GCA_001873845.1 Candidatus Altarchaeum sp. CG2_30_32_3053
ATGAGGAGGAATTAAAAGAAGCACTCGAAAAGACAACTGTGGAGGATATACAGAAGTGGACAGATAAAAACATTGGAATGACTTTATTGAAAAAAAGTAGAGAATTGTTTTCAAGTTAAAAAATGGAAAGAAGAATAATTTAAAATATGGCGTATATTGGACACCCTAGGATACCTCTAATTTTTTACATACAATTTCTTAAACGATTCCAAATTATTTATTAAAAGGATTTTCACAAGATGATAAAAATATTTTAAAATCAATGATGAAAGGAAAAAATGAATGTTGAAAAAGTTTATAAAGAAGGAATGTGTACTGGATGTGGAACTTGTGCAGGAATATGTCCAACGAATGCAATAGAAATGGTAATTGACAAAAAGAAAGGTATTTATAAACCATTAATTGATATTGAAAAATGCACAAAATGTGGACTCTGTTACAAAGTTTGTCCCGGACATTCTGTGGATTTTAAAGAATTAAATGAGTTTGTCTTTGGCAAACAGCCAGAAAATATTCTTTTAGGTAATTATATTAATTGTTATGCTGGGCATTCTACAGATTATGGTATAAGGTATAACTCTGCATCCGGAGGTTTGGTAACTCAACTATTGATTTTTGCAATTGAAGAAGGCATAATTGATGGTGCATTGGTTACAAGAATGAAAAAAGATAATCCACTCGAACCAGAACCATTTATTGCAAGAACTAAGGAAGAGATCATTGAAGCAACGGGTTCAAAATATTGTCCAGTTCCAGCAAATATTACATTAAAAGAAATTCTTAATTCGAAAGGAGGGGAGAAATTTGCAGTTGTTGGGTTACCTTGCCATATTCTTGGAATTCGAAATGTAGAGCAGATAAATAAAAAATTAAAAAGTAAGATAGTTTTACATCTTGGTATTTTTTGTAGCACTCCATGTAATTTTTTAGGGACAGAGTTTATATTATCTAAAAGATTAGGAGTTAACATAGACAATGTTAAAGATATTAAATATCGAGGTAAAGGATGGCCAGGTGGTATGTCTGTTCGACTAAAAAACAATAGAGAAAAATTCATTTCATCATCTGAATATTGGGATAATAATTTTTCGGCATTTACTCCTTCTCGATGCAGATTATGTACCGATAACACTGCTGAATTAGCAGATGTTTCTTTTGCAGATTATAGGGGAAAAGAAATTTCGTTAAATGAAAAAATAGGTAAAACATCTATTATATCCCGGTCCATTGATGCCGAAAAAATTTTACATCAAATGGTGGATAAGCAAAAAATAGAAATTTGGAAAATAAATAGTAAAGAAGCGACATACGCACAAGGATATGTTTATTTAAAAAAGAATGCTAAAGCATCTTTTCGACTATTTGCTCTTCTTGGCAAGAAAATTCCATCTTACAATCAAGAATTAATTAATCCTCAAATGCATTATTATATACAGGAAGTTGATCGTCATTTGAGAACATTGCTTGCATCAAAAAGATATTTATGGTGTTTACTAATACTATATACCTTTATATCCAGTCTTCCTTTAAGTTTAATTATATATGTAAACCAAAAGTTGAAGAAATAAATTTACTATGCATGTTTATGTTTATATTTTGCCAAATATTCTAATAAAAGCCGTACATTGTCTTTACTTTTCTCTTGCATTATTGGTATGTTCTTTTCAAGAGTTTTTTTAATATTTTCTTTGTTTATCCAAATTTCATCTATTTTATGTGTCAATTCACTCGTAGTTAGAGTATCTATATCACATACATAATCTTCTAAACCAAGTAAAGCCATAATGCCTCTTGCTTTGTGCCCCTCATACTCAATTGCAATCACGGGCACGTTCATCGACAAAGATAAAATACACGAGTGAAATCTTGTTCCTATTAAAAAATCCATGCAACCATACATTCCCTTCATTTCCTCGGGAGTATACTCATTAGTAAGAACTCTTACATTGGATTTATTTTTAATTTTGTCAAACACATCCATAGAAACCGGAATATCGTCTTTGAAAATAGGAATACTCACCTGAGGGAAAAAAATAATCTGTGCTCTAAATTTCTCTATTAGATAATCTATGGATTCTGCCATTATATCTAAATATTTTTTTAATATTTCATCTTTTTCAGCATTACTTTTTTTAGAGGTATAAGCGGGGGAAATTACGGTGATGCCGATCATAATTTCATTTCCTGTGACTACGGCGTCATGTTTTATCAATTTCATAGCATCTTTTATTGATATTGCTGACAAAGTAAAAGCTGCATCAGCTGTTACAAATATTGGACAGGTGACTCCAAGATGTTCCAGTATTCTCTTTGATGTTTCTTCTCGGGTGGTTATTAGGTCTACTTTATTTAAAACCGTCTTTACGAATATCTGGCCATATATTGTATTAAAAGACCCTAAAAATGAATTTGCATATATCATACTATATTTTCCTAGAATTTTTCCAAAAATAATCAAAAGAAGATTTGTAAAATGTATCGGGTTATCAGTTATATTTTGGCCACCACAAAACACAACACAATCAGCATCTCGGTATTCGATTATTGTTTCTCTATGCCAAATACTTAAAAATTTAACATCCAGCTTTGTATACCTATGTATTAGTGCCCATAACATGTTTTTGATTACTGAAAATATGAATATGAATAATTTTGCTACCTTTTTAAATGCCCTAAATTTTAAAAATTGAAGGTTTGGTTCAATAAACTGTAAATAAAACGGCCCGGGTACGACTTTAATACCATACATTCCATATCTATTTACATCTTGTGGCGAGTACGTAAAAAGAGATGCAGTGATATCAACACCAGGTATTTTATTTCTTATCTCTTTAACCATTGAAATTAACATTGCTGCCTCTCCTTTATCTTTCCATGGTCCTACTAAAGGTATTACTACTTTCATTTTACATGTTGTTTTGATATTTAAACTTGTTCAGTTCAATATTGTAGAATTTTTGTAACTTCTCAATAACTTGTGGAAAAATGATAAAATCAATTATCTAATTTTGAAAGTTATTAAAATTACGCTTGAAAAATTGAGTTTGTTGCCATGTCAAATATTGTTTGTTGCCTTGAAAATTGAATATCTTTCAAAGTCAGGAATTACTGTTTATTTTACGGGTTAAAGCCACCATATCTGATAAAAGAGGTATTTTCCTTGTCATGTTTATTCTATCATCCAAGTATTCCCAAAAACCAATACCTAATTTTCTGCAAGTTTTTTTCAAAGATGTAAAAGTATCGCGGCACTTTTGACCGTTATTACTTCTTGTAGATCCGCTTATTTTTCTTTTCTTGACATATTCTCTAATATCTCTTTCACTTGTGTTATTATGCAAAGGCACATCTAGCCTATCAAGAACTAAAAGAAGTTCTTGTTTATTCTTGCCTATTTTTTCTAATGTTTGATCTAAACTCAAAAATCCAGTTTTTTCTGTAAATATTTGATCAAACCGATTGTTTAATTCTTCTTTCATAAACGGAGTAGCATTGTCTTTATAAAGTTTTAATTCCTTGTAAAGTTTCCAAAACTCGGCTAATTTGCCTTCCAATAAAGCCGTTTGTTCCTGGGTAAAGCAGTGAACTTTTTGAATATTTCTTTCTGCATGAATCCAACATAAACCATGAACAAATACATCAAATTGCCCTGCATCATCACTTATTATTGCCATGTTCTCCCCATGTTCCTACCATGTTTCATAATACTGCCGATTAATGCTCACTCTGTAACAATCATAGCAGCATACGATGCTCCTAATGCGTGCAAATGTTTTTTGAACGATATTTTATTAAGGTATACGCTTGGCGACTCGTATTCAAGCAATACTTTGTATTTAATCGGCAACTTTTGTTGCTCCATGTATAGTAAGGCAAAAAAATTAATATAGTAATCCTCATGTTCAGGTGTGCGTAGCATCTCCAGAAAGTTGATCCTGCTTTTAGTATCTCCACTTTTAAAATATGTAAACAAATCATTACATATTACCGTACAATATCCATTTTTACCATCGTGTCTTGCTCCTGTATCGTCACTTTGAATATAAGGGGATACTTCTAATCCTTTTGTTAATAGTGATTCTTTCTCTTGGTGAAAAACATCTTTCTTTTCTGTTAATAAATAGCTTAACTCTCCCGATGAGATGTCTACCCCCATCCCTATAAGTTGTTCTAGTAGGATAGGTTGTGTAACATGACAATCATAATATTGATAAAGAATAAATTTCAGAAGTGTTGGCCCAAAATGGCTGCCGTTTAATTCTTTTGGAACGCCTGCTGTAACATACTCGCCTTCAGGAGTAATATATTTTTTTAACCGATACTTTATATTATGACTTTCTATTTTAGCATCTTGTACAACATAGTCATGATATCCTTTGAATACCCAGTCTTTTTGTACACCTTCTGCTTCTATTATCTTTTCTTCATCTATCTTTAATTCTTTGGTTTTTTCTCGCTTATCTGAACCTGCTCGTTTCTCTCCATCTTTTAATGTTTCTTCTTTTTTAATATCCTCTAAAGTACTTGGTTTGATTGCTGGTTTTTTTGGATGGCCTTTTAATAACCTGATTTCTGCTTTTAACTTCTCAATTTCTTCATATTGCGTTTGACACACTCCTAATAAATATTGTACTAATGGTGTTTGTATTAATTTCTCTGTTCCAAGGGTTTTTAATTTAGGTAGATCAAAAGTCATTTTTTTGTCTCGTTGATTTATTTTTCCTTTTTTTAACTCCACTGATTGCACACATTTTTATTTATTTGTTTTCACGTGTTAAGTAATTGATATTTTATTATTAATTTGTTTTGTTTTTTTTGTGTTTGTTTTTTTATAAAATGAGCAATTACAAAATTTATTTGCCACAACTTATTGAGAACTTACAATTTTTTCTATTAAAATTTTCATTCTTTTTGTTTTAATTTTATCGCTTCTTTATAAATTTCCTCTAACTCTGGAATACGTTTTTTAGTATCCAATTTCCTCACCCATTCAAATGCGTTTTCGCCCATTTTTCTCAACTTTTCCTTATTATTAATTGCTTTTTCAAGAATATTTCTTAACTCCTCAACATTTCCAGGCTCAAATAAAAATCCATTATAGCCGTCTTTAATTAATTCAGGATTTCCACCAACATTTGAACCAATTACAGGAACTCCTGCACGAAAACTTTCTATAATCGCGACGCTAAAATTCTCAAAGCATTCGGAAGGCACTACAGCAACATCTGCGATTTCATAAAATTTTTGAATTTCATCATTTGGTAACGTTCCATAAAAAATTACTCTTTTATCCCCTTCTGCTAATTTTTTAAAATATGCCTTATATTCACCGCTTCCGAAGATGTGTAATCTTGCGTATTCGTCGTGAATTTTCCCGAATGCTTTTATTAAAGTATGTCCTCCTTTTTTTTTTGTTAATCCTCCTGCATAAATAATATCAAATGTTTTTTTGTTTGTATTTTCTTTTTTGGGTTCAGTTTTATCAATTTCAAGTATGTTTGGAAAGACAATATTTTTTGAACTCTTAAAAAAATTATATTTTAAATATATTTCTTTTATTGCGCTTGTTAGAAAAATAGTAACATCAGGAGTAGCAGAATTAATAATAATTTTATTTATGTTTCTATATAAGGCGCTTATCATCTCATAAACTTTATAATTATCATTGAGAAAAGGATATTTTATATCTGCTATTTTATCAAGATACGGCAAATTGTTATGTGGATAAAGCAATATTACACTGTGAATTGTAGAAACGATTGGTAATTTTAAGGATTTTGCTGCTGAATAAACTGAAAGTGATAGATAAGGAACTTCATGGACATGTACAATATCTGGTTTTTCCTTCTCTAAGATTTTTTTTAGTGTAAGATAAGTATGAGGATTCCAAAAATTCAATAAAAATGTAAAAATTCTTCCCATATTAGATACTCTTCCCGTATAATTAGAAATCCATGTCCCAAAAGGGTAGAAACGATAAACTTTAATTCCGTACTGGATTTCTTCTGAAAATGACTTTGGAGTTTTAGGTCCTGTTGTTATTACAAAAACTTCATGTCCTCTTTTTTTTAGAGCCTCTACAAGTATCCTAACAGCTACTGCTGCGCCGCCTGGTTCATAAGGGTAATAAAAAAAATTTATTATGCAGATTTTCATTTTTATTTTGTGTTCTCTTTAAAATTATTTGATTGATTTGTTTTATGTGTCAATTCACTTTGCTCGTTCAGGTGCTTGATTCTAAAAACATAAATTTTATTGTCATCTTTATAAATTAATTCAAAAAATTTGGGATCAAAAAATTTTTTAATAGAAGAGTCTGATTGATTTAATTGTTTATCTACTATATACCTAACATACTGCCATTCGCATCTAATATTCCCCTTTTCACATTCAATAGTTAAGGGAGATATAACTACAATCGGCTCTTTTTTTGAAAGATTCATTTCAAAATGATAGGTTCGCATTGGAGCAATATCCTCTTTTTGAAAAAGGTCGTCTTTTTTTATTTTAGAACGATCTAGAGAAATATTTTGAGCTAAAATATGCGTAATAATGTCGTATGCTTCGTCTGATCGTGGAGTAACAATAATTTTTTTTATATTTTGCGTAAGATTGCTGTGAACATTTCCACTCCTAGTATAAATAATATCTGCCCCGGAGATTCCACCAAGAACAAATTGTGTCCATGGATCGCTAATAATCAATGCGTTTGGAACATTATTTTTAATCCATAGAGATACATTGTAGTCAGCGTATGTGAAGGTTGAGACACCAGTTTCTTCAGCACTTGCAGACACCCTATAGTTCACAAAGCTTAACATTGGCTCAGAAATAAGAGATATGGCACTTATAAGTAATAATGCCAAGGCAAAGGACATCTTTTTATTGTTAAAAATAAGAATATTCAATTGTTTGCTGACAAATAAAACACCTAATACAACTATATATATTCCAAACACAGCAAAGAAACCAGCCACACGTATAAGTTCTGGAACATCTACAAAATAAATGAATAATGCAATTAAAGACGCTACTAAAAAGGATAGAGGTATCCGAGATCTGGTTAGGGCCGTATATGTCGCTCCAATAATAAAAAATACAATCATAATATATGAGAAGGAATATTCTATTAAGTTCATTTTTTGTGAAAAATCATAAGTAAAAATATTTTCTATGAAATATTTTCCAGATGGTTGGATGTATCCAGGAATATGAAGAAAAATAGCGATAGTTAAACAAAATATTAAGATATATGTTACAAAGTTATAATAAGTAATAGAGTATTTACTTAAAAAATGTAAAAAAATGTAAGTGATTAATAGAAGAATCGCCACAGCAGACATCGGAAAGTGCAACATTATGAGAAATCCAAAAACAATGATTATTGTAATTGAATTTTTTGTGTTAAAGAATAATCTTAACACCATAGTAGAGATAAAACAAAATACCATTAGGTATAAACTTTTTATAAAAGGGTCATTAGCTGATGGCAGAAAAGACATACTGAATTCATAAGTTAAAAAGAATATCAGAAACAAAACAAATCCTAATTTTATGAAACTTTTTGTTGATAGTTGATTTGGGCTCTGAGATAAAATCTTATAAATTATAAAAAGCGCAAAAGGAAAGGTAAAATATATCCAAATTTGAGGAATAAAGTAATTCAAAACCATTGCCCATGTTGCATTATAGCATGCGGGAAAAATCGCAAACAATGCAGCAATCAATGAAAATTTTTTGTTTTTAGATACTTGATACATTAAAAGATATATACCAATAGGGAGAGCAGAATATGAAAAAAATGCTCCAGTCCAAAATAGAGTGAATGGATTTATATTATAAATTATACTTAAAATTCCAACAATAATTTCAAGAAAAGGAAAATATCCTCCCCCCTGCGTAATTGATGAATGATCCATAACTTGATGTGCGCCTATAGAGAAGTGAAAAGGGTCTATTGTATAGTCCAACGGAAATGGTGAAACGCTTTTTATCAAAATAAGAGGGAAAGAAATTATTAAAACAAGTATTATTATTTCCATGTAGTTTCTTTTTAGATATCCTAATATTTTTACTTGGTCATTTATTGGATGGTGCCTTATAGTTAAAATTTTTACCGCAATAACCACAAAAATAAGCAGCATATAATATATAATGTCAAATATCTTAACAAACATTATTGCACCAATTACTAAAAGAATTAGTCCTAACATCCAAGAGATAATTCCTCTGCTTACTTTAGATTGCCAGGCATTATTCTCAAAGAAATTTAATGGAGCAAATAAGTTTCCAACCAAATAAGGAATTATCAAAAACCCAGGTAATGCTAAAAACCCCTTAATCATTTCAGGAATCGGCAAAATATGACATAATCCTCCAACTATCAAAATATACAATAATGCAATTGAATCTATTGTAATTAATTTTTCCTTAAATTTATTCATATCAAAACTCATTTTCTCATCCTGATTTTAAAAAATTTAACAAAACAGTTAACGGAGTTAATGCAACATACAAAAATCCATAAAATGCAACAACAAAAATATTTCCTTTTTTAATCTTTTTACTAAATCTTATCCAAATATTTCCTCCAATTTTTGAACTTATCCAATGTAATACTGAAACAATAAATGTTGTCTGATCCCAAAATGCACCGTATCTCATTTTCACTTTATGTTTAAAATTAAATTTTGAAGCATATATCTTTAAATTTTTATCTGAGTAATCAAATAAATGTCTTGGAACATCTAACTGATAAAAAAATTTACCGAAAATTTTGGTGCTCATCCCTTTAAATTGGGATAATTAATTTGTGAGATATTTTTTAAAAATCTGCTTAAAAATTATATTTTTAAGCAAATAAATTTTTTGAAATATCATTTAAAAATCC
>MNZY01000236.1 GCA_001873845.1 Candidatus Altarchaeum sp. CG2_30_32_3053
TACACAAGAATACGATCTACTTTGTAGGTAGGTTATTATAGCAGTCTAATTAATATAAAAATTTTTGTAAAAATTTTTTAAAATGAAAGAAAAATCAAAAGAGGATAAAGGAGTAGAAAAATCAGAAAAGGGCGAAGAAAAAGTGCAAATTAAATCATCATCTCTTGAAGATCTTCCTGGTGTCGGACCTGCCACTGCTGAAAAATTAAAAGAAATGGGTTTTCAAACCGTAGAATCAATTGCTGTTGCATCAATCGGAGAACTTAAAGATGCTGGACTTACGGACACATCTGCCGAGAAGATAATTAATGCAGCAAGAGAGAGTTTGAAGATGGGATTTGAAACCGGTCTTGAATATATGGAAAAGAGAAAGATAGTGGGAAGAATACTGACCGGAAGTAAAGAACTTGATAATTTACTTGGAGGGGGGATAGAAACCGGCTCAATTACCGAATTTTACGGGCAATTTGCATCCGGTAAAACGCAAATCGGATTACAGGCAACGGTAAATGTTCAATTACCGGTTGAGAAAGGCGGCTTAAACGGAACTGCTGTTTTTATAGATACAGAGAGTACATTCAGGCCAGAAAGAGTGATGCAGATAGCAGTGACAAAAAATTTAGATCCCAAAGAAGTTCTTAAAAATATATTGGTGGCAAGGGCTTATAACTCTGATCATCAAATGCTGCTCGCAGAAAAAGCAGGAGAAATTGCAGAAGAAAGAAATGTGCGACTGGTCGTTATTGATTCATTAACTTCACATTTCAGGTCCGAATACAGCGGAAGAGGGGAATTAGCACCAAGACAGCAAAAATTAAATAGACATTTACATTCTTTGCAAAGGAATCTTGCTGATATGCACAATATTGCAGTAATTGTTACAAATCAGGTGATGGCAAATCCGGGAATGATGTTCGGAGATCCGACAACACCAGTCGGAGGAAACATTGTTGGGCATTTATCAACATACAGAGTGTATCTACGAAAAAGCAAAGGAAATAAAAGAATTGGTAGATTAGTTGATTCTCCGTGTTTGCCAGAAGGAGAATGTGTATTTGAAATTGGGGCTAATGGAATTAGCGATTAAAATTGTTAGCCTATTAGCACAATAGAAAAATTAAAATGACTCACAAAATAGAAAAAATACTGAAAACTTTGTTTTCAATCTTTCAAAATCACCTCGCTAATGCTCGGAGATTTTCAAAAACTTCATTTTTGAAAATGTTTGAAACATTTTGGGTGCTGGCCTACTAAAATTAGGATAATTATATGTTTGCTTTTTTTACTATTATTTTTATAAACATTTTTGAAAACGATGGAAAACCAAAATAAAAAACTTTGTTAGAAGCGAACAGATTACTCTCAAATTAATTAACCAAATTTAAAGGGGTGAACACCTACTAAAAAGGTATGTTTGCTATTATAATGATACCGAACAAAGGCAATTTTTTAGAAAAATTGCCGGTAAATTTTGTGCGAATATATTATAATGATGTATTAGAGAAATAAAAACTTTAGTTTTCTTACACCCTGTTGAGTATAAATAAGTGAAAAAATAAAAATTTCATTGTGCAAATGGGTTGCCGGCTTGATTATATTTTGAATTCCTGTTTTGGACACATGCATTTACAATCCCAACAAAGAATGGATGCACTTCCCGGCTCAACTCCAAAATTTCAATCAGTTTTCCGTCAGGTGATGTTCCATGTTCTATTATGACATCAGTAACATGCGGAATTATCTGCACAGTTTTTCCGAGATAAATACCTTTCCTTTCATTGTCTATGACTTTTTTATAAATTTTGCCGTTTGTTACACTTGAGTCTTTGTCTAAATTTAAATTTAAAAATCTTTCGTAATGCCCTAAATCAAGGTCGGTCTCTGTTCCGTCATCCAAAACAAACACCTCTCCATGTTCATAAGGATTTAAAGTTCCGGGGTCAACATTCAGTT
>MNZY01000096.1 GCA_001873845.1 Candidatus Altarchaeum sp. CG2_30_32_3053
AACAACAATAAATAACAATAATAACAATAATAAATAACAATAATAACAACAATAAATAACAACAATAACAGTAATATAAAATAGTAGAATAATTTTTATTCATTAATTGTAAATTATAAATTATAAAAATGATATTTGCATTGAAAGTTACACGGGGACAGGAAAGAATAGTTGCAGAAATGTTTTACAATGAGGCAAAAAAATTGTCTGCTGGCGGAACCCGTAAAGGAATTTACAGCATTGTTTATGTTACTACCCAAAGAGGATACATATTTATTGAAACTGAGAAGGATAATTACCGTGCCATAGAAGAAATGGCAAAAACCATTCCGAAAACAGGACAACTGGTCGGAAGAAAGAATACTACTTTAAAAGTTGTAAATGGGAAAAAGGCAGACAAGACGCCGCCCAAACCAGTAATGATTGAGGAAATGGAAAACATTATGTTCCCGAAGAAGGTGGTTGCCTTTTTAAATACTGGTGATTTTGTTGATGTCATTAATGGGCCCTTCAAAGGCGAAAGAGCAAGAGTTATAAAGGTAAACAAAGAAAAAAATGATGTAACAATTGAATTGACAGAATCAGCAGTTCCAATTCCAATAACTGTAAAAGGGTCTGATTTAAGAGCATTGAGTAAAAATAATAAGTAAAAGATAATAAGAGATAATAAGTGTTGGTGAGAGTAGTGTCCATCCATAAACTCGTAATTTTACTGAAAATCTGTAAGATTTTCAATCTTTAAAAATCTGTAAGATTTTTAAATTGTCAAAAACATAATGATTTACCTTGAAAAAGTTAAAATTTTTTCAAAATTTTATACTTTGTGGATGGACAATAAGTAAAAATTTAAAGTTTAAATTTTAAAAAATGGGAAAGGAAAATACCGTTATTAAAAAAGATTTGGAGAGTGATGCCGAAGAAGCAGAGAATGATATGATGCCTGAATACTCGGACGCCGAAGATAGAAAAAAAGTGGAAGAAATAGCAGAAAATTACAGAAAAACGATTAAAGCGAATCCTGCTGACATAGATGCCAATTTAATGTTAGCAGTTGCCGTTCATGTATTAGAACAATATGAAGAGGCAGAAAAAGAATATAAAAAAGTTATAGAAATAAATCCAAATCATAAAAATGTATATGGTAATTTAGGGGCATTATTATCATCGTTAGAACGATATGATGAAGCAGAAAAGGCCTACCGAAAGGCAATAGAAATAGAACCTGATGACGCTTATAATCACAGCAATTTGGGATTTTTATTTTATGATTTAAAACGATTTGATGACACAAAACAGGAAATTTTAAAAGCAAAGGAATTATTTAAAAAAAGGAGGTGAATTTCTTGCAGAAGAAGAAATTGTTGAAATGGTTAAAGATTGTGATGAAATTTTGGATGAAATTAAAACAAAAAATTAAAAGAATCAGATTACAAAAAACATAAAAATAAAATTTTAAACCTAAAAATAAAATTTTAAACTCAATATTTAAATTTAAAAAATTTTAAAATGCCTGAAATAATTGAATCGCTTGTTGATGGTGGAAACGCAAAACCAGGACCTCCATTGGGCCCAATGCTCGGACCAACAGGAGTAAATATAAAGCAAGTTATAAACGAGGTAAATAAAAAAACAAAGGACTTTGAAGGAATGAAGGTCCCGGTAAAAATTATAATTGACACAACAACAAAAAAATTTGAGATTGAAGTCGGAACGCCGCCAACATCTGCCTTATTAAAGAAAGAAATCGGTTTAGCAAAAGGAGGGAAGGATAAAAATTTTGCCGGAAACATCAGCATGGAGCAAATTTTGAAGGTTGTAAAGATGAAAAAAGATATAATGCTGGCATCAAATCTGAAAGCAGCACTCAAAGAAACAGCGGGAACATGCGTTTCTATGGGACTGACTATTGAGAATATGCCTCCAAAGGACTTCATAAAGGCAGTTGCTGAGGGAAAATTTGAAAATTTGATGAAATGAGTAATTAAGGATAGATTAAATTTTTCCCTTTATAAAATTTATCGCATCCATTAAATTTTTCTTATTATTAAAACTTTTGACAATTTCTTCAAGTTCGTCTCTGCTTAAATTTTTCATAGCCATTGCAAAGGTAATCATATTGGGAATTGCCCTGACAATATTATCAGCGATGCTTATTGTTGCATTTTGCGATGTGTGGGACATTGGATTTAAGTCAATTGCTATAACCTTCTTTCCCATCTTAACTAACGCCCCGGCTCTGTCACCGTCTTCCAGCGGAACCAAAACAACATCTGCATTGTAAAAATATTCGCTGACATCTGCCCTTTTTGAATCCATATTTGGAATTTTCTTTGTCTTTTCAGTTAAAATATTGTCGTAAATTTTTTTTAAAATTTTTTCAATTATTTCTTCTCTTTCTTTTGTCCAATAGAATAAATTTGTCTCAACCGAACATTTTAAAATTTTTGCTAATTTACAGATTTCCCTGCTGCACAAAGCAGCAACATTGCCATTGACAGATATTACAGGACTTTTTGAGAGTAAAAGCAACGCAACCGCGGCCCTTTCTGCCTCTAATGCAAAATTTTGTGTTTTTTCATTAAGTAGGTAGTCAAAGCATTCGCCTCTTCCCTGAGCAAGTAATCCGTTTATTGCTACATAACCCTCTTTAAACCCGGCGACCAGTTTTTCCCTTGTTTTTAAGGACTCATAACGGGGGTGGGATTTTGAAATTTTCATATTTTTTCTTTTGTTGTCTTTACCTTTGTTGTCTTTACCTTTATTTATATATTCATCAATAGTCAGATACTCTCCTTTTTGATATGCTTCTATTGCCTCACGAATTTGTAAAGCATCATTTTGATATTTTTCTATAATTTCTTCTTCAAGCAGTTCCATTTCATTTACAAGTATTTTCCGGCATATTTTTCACTTGTGTTCATTCCTTTAATTGTATCCAGCAGATACTCAAAAGGCATATTTACATTTACCTCTGTATTTACATTTACCTCTGTATTTACATTTACCTCTGTGTTTGACATTTTTTATTCGTATAAATGTATAAAAATATAAAATCTATACATAAATAATTAAATTTAATCGCAGCAATGGTCAAGCATTTCTCTTAAACGTTTCTTCTCTTCTTCTTTTCCTGTTTCTTCTTTTTTTATTTCCTCCTTCTTTATTTCCTCCTTCTTTATTTCCTCCTTCTTTATCTCTTTCTTAAATTTTTCCTTTTTTTTCAAAATTTCCTTAATTTCAAAATTTTTCAATACAATTATTCCGTCCATTACAAACAAAAGCAAAACCAGAAGCAGGAATCCAAATTTATGGTCAATGAGCAGAGCATACATTGATGTTATTCCAAAAACAGTCATAAATATAGTAAACAACCCGAAATACCTGAAATTAAATTTTTTGAATTCCTCCCATATTCCGGTAAGCGACATTCCAATTAATGCGGCGAGCAAAATTTTCGGAACATCCGCGCCAAGCATATAGAGGATTACAAGGAAAATCCATGTCAGAGCGCAGGCATAACAATATGCGCAATACCATATATTAATCCGTTTCTTAACAATTGGCCGCAAGACCGAAAAAATTACAAACAGGACAATTATTAAGATGAGCGCGAGGATGAAAAATTCAGCATACGAAATCGTAACTGGCAGCACAAGACAGAAATTTAAAAATTTAAAATTTTCGTTAATTAAAATTATCGCCAGAATTAACATAATCCATCCGATTAAATATCGGACAAGCCATGACTCTTTGGTTTTCGTTTTAAAAATTTCGGATAAATTTCCCCCCAATAAAGCAAAAGATAAAATTATAATGAGCGGAAGGACAAATATAAAATTGTAGATTGCTAGGAGTAAAATTCCATAGTTAAAGTCCATAGTGTTCAAAACCGTTAAAATTCCTAGATACATCTGTCCGGTGCACGGAAGTTCAACCATTGCTACAAGTATTCCCAAAATAATTGCTGCTGGCAAAGTTCCCTTTTTTATATACTTTTCAAGCGTTCCTTTTGTTGACTTCGGGATTGCAAGGTATAAGTTGTGCTTTTCATCCTTGTTTTTTAATGACACACTCGTATCTCTAAAAGCAAGCAAAACGCCGATTAAAAGAATTGCGATAACCAAAGTATTAACAAAAATTATAAAGCCCAGATTATGCATAAAATTCAGAAATTTTAATATTCCGATTCCTGCGAGAAAGTATGTAAGATATACTGATATAACATAAATCAATCCGTAAATTGCAATCCGCTTTCTTGAAAAATTTGCCGAATAAATCATAAATGTAATAAAAATAATCTGGACTCCCATCGCACAGGGATTAATTGAATCAATGATTGCGGCGACAATCACAGCTGCTATTGTTGGCAAATCATACGGTTTTGAAGATATTGTGCAGTTTTTACTATATGTCTCTGCATGTATATTCTTTTCTTTTGCAAATTTAATAGCATCCTTTAAATTTTTGGCAATTGAATTGTATCCGATTAATGCCGAATCCCCGACAAAAATCACAGGTATGCCGGATTCATTTTCCGGAATGCAATATCTTTTTTCAAAGTCAGTTAAAAGTGCCTGATTGCTTGCGTTATGATAGACATCATAACTTTTAAATGAAATGTCACATTGTTCGCATGTTGCCTTTACTATCGGCTCAATTGCCACACAGTGAGCACATCCTTTCCCGTAAAAAAAGTAAATTGATATACTCTTGCATGTGGAATTTAAATTTGAATTGCCCGAATTGTTTAAATTTAAGTCAGAAATATTTAAGTCAGAAATATTTAAGTCAGAAATATTTAAGTCAGAAATATTTAAATCCGAAGCTGAAACACTTAAATTTGAAATCAATAAAATCAATAGAATTAACAGCAGCGCAATCGCTGATGCAAATGGCAGTATAGCTATCTTTTCTTGTCTTTTAGTCATCTTTATTTGTCTTTTAATTTAATGCGCTTGCCGGGATTCGGACCCGGGTTTTCGGCTTGGGAAGCCGAAGTCCTACCAATAGACTACAAGCGCTTATTTTTGTTTATTTTGAACTTTTTATTAAAATTTATTTACAAATTAGAATTGCTGATTTATAATTTTTTATTTTTATTCTTTAAAATTAATTTTCGGATAAATATCAGAATTAGGCTGTCAATTGAAATTTGATAATTTCTGCTGATTATTTTTTTTTAAAAAAAATATTGTCTTTGATTTCAAAAAATATTGTCTTTGATTTCTATTGAAAAATTCTGAATAAATGACTTCGCGTACGATATCATAAAAATTTAACATGTCTGCTGGCAAAATTAAATCACCACAATATTTTATACAATATCTTGCATAGAAAGTATATTCCTCTCTATTCCGTACAATAAAAATTTCATATCCTTCATTTCCTATGCTGCTCTTTTTTTTCTGCCTTTAATTTTACTAATCTTGTTTTCATTTTCTATCTTTATAAAAATTTTCCATCAGATAATCAATTATAGCCATCCTGACAGGAACACCGTTTTTTGCCTGTGCAAAATAGGCAGCATTTTTTGTATTATCAATCTCTCTGTCAATTTCATTTAACCTCGGAAGCGGATGCATCACAATCGTATTATCTGAAATAATACTCTTTGTAATTTTGTATGTGTCTTTTACATCTTCATATTCTTCTATATCTGCAAACCTTTCCTTCTGAATTCTCGTTAAATATATGACATCAAAATTTCCTTCTTTAATCGTTTTATTAATATCCTTGTCTTTATCATAAATTTCTTTAATCCGTATGTTTTCATTTTTGTTTATATTTTTAACACCATCTATAATAAAAGAAGGCATCCGTAAATCATTCGGAGAAATTAAAGTTATACTAGCATTGAACATAGCAAGTCCATACAGCAATGAATGCACGGTTCTTCCAAATTTCAGGTCACCGATTAATGCAATATTCAGGCCGGAAATTTTTCCCTTTAATTTTTTAATTGTATAAATATCAAGAAGCGCTTGTGTCGGATGCTGGTTGCTTCCGTCTCCAGCATTTATAATGGGGTGCTCGGCAATTTCAGAGGCGTATTTTGCAGTGCCTGCCTTTGGGCTTCGTATTACAAGTATATCACAATATGAATCAATAGTCCTGATTGTATCGGTTAAATTTTCCCCCTTTTCAAGAGAGGTTAATGAAAGTTTTTCTGCAAAATTTGATACCCTTCCTTTCAGTCGCAGCATCGCTATTTCAAAACTCATTCTCGTTCTCGTGCTCGGTTCAAAAAATAAATTTACTAAAATTTTGCCGTTCCATTTATCATAACCGGCTTTAAAATTACAGACATTCTCCATAAATTTGGCACGGTGGAAAATTTCTTCGGCATCCTTTTTTTTTATATCCTGCATTGAAATCAGGTTATGCATTTTAAACGAATAAAGAAACATTAAGAATTAAATTTTTAAGAAAATTAGTTTAAATTTATTCTTTACTTTAAATTTGTCCAATTCCCAATTTCTTAATTAAATATAGAAGTATGGAAATAAAACTTGATAAATTAAAGACCGTGCATGAAAATGCCGCTGACTATTATGAAAAGGCAAAACATATGCGGGAAAAGATTGAAGGAGCAAAAAAGGCACTGGCCGATACGCTGAAAAAAATTGATGACTTGAAAAAGAAAAAAATCTCACTTGAAAAAACGAGGGAGATTTCGACAAAAATTTTAAATGAAAAAATAGCAAAGAAGAAATCAAAACAATGGTATGAAAATTTCAGATGGATATTTATTGAAAATTTTCTGGTTGTCGGCGGAAAGGATGCAACCAGCAATGAAATTTTAATAAAAAAGCATACGGAAAATAATGATTTGGTCATACATGCTGATGTATTTGGTTCGCCGTTTTTTGTGATAAAGGATGGGAAAAATGCAAACGACGAAGTTTTAAAGAATGTTGCGTCAATTTGTGCGTCACACTCAAGGGCGTGGAAGAACGGCGTCGGAAGTTCTGATGTTTACTGTGTCAATCCGGAGCAGGTCTCAAAGACGGCAAAAGCCGGCGAATTTCTGGCAAAGGGTTCGTTTATGATTTACGGAGAAAGAAGATGGTTCAGGAATACGGCACTTAAAATTTACATTTGTTTCAAAGACGGGGAAATTTTTATCGCGGGTGATGGAGGTAAAGACATACTAAATTTTAAGCATTATGTTTGTTTAACTCCCGGAACTGAAAAAGCAAAGGACCTGATAAAGAAAATAAAGAAATTTTACGAAAATAAGAAAATTTCTGAAATTTCAGATATTGCAGACGATGAGATTATCCGTTTAATTCCTTACGGCCAGGGACAAATAACTGAAATGAAATAAATAAGATTCAGAGATTTTCAAGAGTATTTGTGTGCGTTTATTGTTTGAACTTGCATATACAATTGTGCCTAATACGATACATTTTTTGGGAAAATAAGTTCGCTTCGCTCTCATTTAAAAATTCCGTGAATTTTTAAAGATTGAAACCGAAGGTTTCAGTATTTTAAAATCTCAAAGATTTTTAAAGATTGAAAATCTCAAAGATTTTCAGTATTTAAAAAATCCCACAGATTTTTTAAAGATTGAAACCGAAGGTTTCAGTATATTTTCAAAACTTTGTGTTTTGAAAATAAGTTCGCTTCGCTCTCAACCGTAGCCAAAAAAAGTGTTCCCTTTTATATGGTACATAACCCACACAACCCTAATCATTCTTTATCTCCTGTCCTCTCTTTAAAATTTCAACACCGTTTTTTCTTCCGACAATAACAATATCCGGCTTTCTCTTTGCAAATATGCCATTTTCAACGACACCACTTATTAAATTTAACTCATCTTCAAGTTCTTCCGGATTTGAAATTTCTCCAAAATCTGCGAGAATAATAAAATTTCCATTATCGGTGATAAAAATTTCATCTTTGTCTTTTTTCTTCATTATATCACAAATTATGTCATACTTTTCCTCTAATTCAAGTTTAACATAATTCATTGCAAAAGGAATAACCTCAACAGGGACTGGATTATTTAAATTTCTGGTTTCTGAAATTTTTGTCTCATCAACGACACATATAAATTTTTTGGCCGTCTTTGCTGTGACTTTTTCTCTTGTCAATGCACCTCCATAGCCCTTTATTAGTGAAAAATCACCTGCTACCTGATCTGCTCCGTCAACATCAATGTCTAAAATTTTGTTTTTTTTGTTTTCATTCAAAATGTCATTCAGGTCTTTAATTTTTATTCCCCTTTCCAGCCCGTATTTTTTACTGCCCTCTGATGTCGGAACACCGGTGATGTTTAAATTTTCCGTATTTATTCGTTTTGCAAGAGCGTCAATAAAACATCTTGCGTTTCTTCCTGTTCCCAATCCAGCCACAAAACCATTTCTAATAAATTTTGCTGCTTCATAGCCGGAAATTTTTCTTAATTTGTTTAACTTATTTTCATCCATTTTAAAAATAGTTATTGTATTTGGGGGTAATGCCAAACATGTAAGGTTATATTGTAATGATAGATAAAGTAATTGATCGCACCAATATGGTTTTCAATTGTCTTTGAAAATGACAATGCAGAACGTACTAATCTTGACACTCGTTGACGCAATGTACAATTGAACCTTTCAATAATGTTTGTATAGCCAGAACCTTTATCCGCCACTACGTGCTGATTTTTTGGAATAACACCTTTGTATGCGTTCCAGTCATCTGTATAAAAAACCGAATTTTTCTTATATATTTCAGGTATCTTTTTCC
>MNZY01000250.1 GCA_001873845.1 Candidatus Altarchaeum sp. CG2_30_32_3053
AAGTCTTTTCAGACTATCTCTTTATTTAAAGTGAGAAACCGCCCTCATAAGCACTAATCGCAATGTGCGAATTCCTCTGCGGAATATCGCTGATATATAGAGATTGTGTATGGCGGAAGACCTGTCCGACCCGATAGAAATTAAAAATGTATAAAAATAAAATAAAATAAAATGGTAAAAAATAAAATAATATTTTGGGAAAATTTAAATTGTTAAATGTAGAAACGAATAAAGATAAATAAAGGTAAAATAAATTTATCCAGGTTCGTTTCTACAGCAGCTTATTATACGAAATTTATAATGTAAAAATTATATGTTGTGTAAAATTTATATGTTGTGTAAAATTTATAATAAAAAAATTATGAAATTAATGAATTAAGATATAACAATGAAAATAGGAGTTGTTGGAAAGCCGAATGTAGGAAAATCAACATTTTTTAAGGCAACAACACTTGCAAATGTGCAAATCGCAAATTATCCGTTTACAACAATAAATCCAAATATCGGAATGGGATATGTGAGGACTGACTGCGCATGTAAGGAACTGGATGTCAAATGCAATCCGAGAAATTCTGTTTGTATAAATCAGCAGCGATTCGTCCCTGTTGAACTCATTGATGTTGCTGGCCTGGTTCCGGATGCCCATCTCGGCAAGGGACTGGGAAATCAGTTTCTTGACGATTTGAGAAATGCGGATGTGCTGATTCATGTTATAGACATTTCCGGAACAACGAACGACAAAGGAGAAGAAACAGAAAATTATGACCCTGAAAACGATATAAAATTTTTAGAGACCGAAATAAATTTATGGTTTTACGATATTATAAAGAGAAACTGGAATAAAATTTCCGGAAAGGTAAAATATGAAGGCAGTGATTTACTTAAAGGGATCGTATCAGCGGTTTCCGGATTGAGCATTTCGGAACACGATGTGAAGTCAGCACTCGGGGACATGACTTTAAAGAACGATGATGAATTAAAGGAATTTGTGTTTAAATTAAGGGAAATTTCAAAAAAGATTTTGCTGTTCGGGAATAAAATTGACAAAGACAAAGACAAAAATTTTGAACGGTTGAGCGAAAAATACGATATTATTCCTGGATTTGCAGATGGAGAACTCGCATTACATCTTGCCACAAAAAGCGGTATTATTGATTACCTTCCCGGAGACAATGATTTTAAAATTCTGAAAAATTTAAACTCATGTCAGGAGAAAGCAATAAATTTCATCAGGGATAATTTGCAGAAACATGGGAGAACTGGTGTTCAGAGTGCAATAAATAAATGTATATTTGAAATTTTGCATTATATTGTTGTTTATCCTGTAGAGGATGAAAATAAATTCAGCGATTCAAAAGGAAATGTGCTTCCCGATGCACGTATTGTCAGAAATGATTCAACGCCTGTTGATTTGGCATATATGGTTCATACAGATATAGGAAAAAATTTTATTACGGCTGTAAATTGTAAGACAAAGAGGAATATCGGAAAGAATTATGTGCTGAAGAATAATGATGTGATAAAGATTGTGGCGAATAAATGAGGTAAAGATTAATAGGGTTGTGTGGCGAATAAATGAGGTAAAGATTAATATGGTTGTGTGGCGAATAAAGAGGAACATAAATTTATAAAAATTTAATTAAAAATGTAACTATTCAGAGCGTATTTTCAAAACGCAAAGTTTTGAAAATATGAGAGCGAAGCGAACTTATTTTAAAATCCAAAAGGATTTTAAAATCTCCGAGCAACTGCGAGGTGATTTTCAAATTCGCAGAGAATTTGAAAAGACACGAACGAAGTGAGCGTATTTTCAAAACGCAAAG
>MNZY01000022.1 GCA_001873845.1 Candidatus Altarchaeum sp. CG2_30_32_3053
TTTAATTTTACTGAAAACTATGAGTTTTCAATCTTTAAAAATCTTTTGGATTTTTAAATGATATTTCAAAAAATTTATTTGCTTAAAAATATATAGTGAATTTTTCAACTTTTGATTATTTATTTTGAACATCAATATTATATATTATGATTTGAAGAGTAAATATATGAAGAGTAAATATATGGATAAAAACAATATTATCAAAAGATGTCAAAATGGCTATAATTTTTAAGCAGATTTTTAAAAAATATCTCACAAATTAATTATCCCAATTTAAAGGGATGAGCACATAAATTTAAATACCTGATAAAATAAATTTTTAAATGAAAAGAAACAAAGAAAAAATCAGCAGCGTGTGCAATAATACCCGTTTGGTAGATTTAAAAAATTTTTAATAATTTTTAATAAAAGTTTAAATAATTTTTAATTATAATTAATTTTAAATTTAATTAGTTTAATTAACAATTTTTAATTTTTTAATATCCAAAAAATATATTTTAGTAGCATATCCTAAAAACATATCCTAATAATATCCCGATAATATTTTAATAGTATTTTGATAATATTTTAATAGTATTTATTTAAAATGAGTACATCAGCTTCGGACGGGGTTAGTTCCATTAAGGAATTGTTTTCTCAGGGAAAGTATGAAGAGGCGGCAAAAATTATTATTCTTGTTGAGTATATTATTAATGAATTAAAGTCAAAGGGCAATGATGCGGAAGCAGATAAAATTGAGTCGGAAATTTCTAAATTAAAAACACCTGTTTTTGAAAAGGCAATTGATAATGCAATTGATAATGCAAAGGATTTAACCGCAAAAAAGGATTCATCATGCGTTTTTGCCGTTCTGAAAGCGGAAAAATTTGCCGAAAAGATAAATAAAACGCTTGACATCGAAAAATTAAAGAATAACGCATATCAGATTGGAATTGAGAGCAAAATTGCAGAATGCACAAATTATTTGAAGAATGGAAACTTTGATGATGCGCTTAAAGCGTATAAGACAGCTGAAATTTTTGGCAATATTGTAGGTAAGCCCGTAAGCGGGAAAATTTTAAGCGAAATTTACACCGGATTGTGCAAATCAGAAACAGAAAAGGCAAAAAAAGAATTGAAAGACAAAAATATAAATTGTATTGAGAAATTTTTTGTTGCAGAGAAGTATGCTGAATATGCGGAAAATGCCGTATTAAGTAAAGATGTTGCACACTTAAAAAAAGCAGTTCTTAAATTTGGAGTTGAGTCAAAAACAGAGGAAGCAAAAAATTTATCCAAAAAGGATTCTGTAAAGGCATTGGTTGCTATACTTTCCGCCGAACAATATGCAAGTCAATCAAACATTGCAGTAAGAACCGAACCGTTAAAGAAAGAAATTTATGAAAATTTAATCGGGGCAAAATTTAATGAAGCAAAGGCAAATTTAAAGAACAGGGATTATAAATCAGCACTTTCTGCGTTGGCTGTGATTAGAAACAGCGCAAAGACAAGCAGGATAGAGAAGACAGATGGAAAAGTAATTTCAGCAGAAGTAGAAAAATTACAGAAAAGTGCTTACAATACAGCAATTGAAAATTTAATTTTGGAAGGAAAAAATGCTATTAAGAACAAGGACTATACAACAGCACTTGCAAATTGTAATTTAACTAACATATATGCAGCAAAATTAAACATTAAACCATCCGGTGAGGTTGAAAATTTAAGAAAAGACGCATACAAAACCGCATGTTATTCTAAAATTACTGAAGCAAATGAATTGTTAAACAAAGGAGATGTTGATGGATATGCTGCTTTAAATGTAGCGACTGCTTATGCAAAGAAGGCAAATATTCCTGTTCCAACAGAAATTGAAAAAATAAAACCAAAGGCACACGAGGTATTTGCAAATTACAAGTTTAATGCGGCAAAGGAAACACTTGAAACAGACCCTGGTGATTCAGTCGTTAATTTATTGCTTACGGAAAAGCACACAAAACTGGCAAATGCGAAATTGCCTGCTGATTTTGAAAAAATTAAAAACAAGGCATATACTAATGGAATTAATGCGAAGATCAAGGATGCAGAAGAAGCACTGAAAGCAAACGATTATGAAGGTGCGATTGGGCCATTAAGCGTGGCAAGGACTT
>MNZY01000187.1 GCA_001873845.1 Candidatus Altarchaeum sp. CG2_30_32_3053
CATACAATTATCAAGAGCGGTGATTATTGTAAGAAACGAAGATAAGGAAAAAATTCTTAAATTTTTGCAACACGATGCAATAGTAGAGACAAGAAAAGTTGTTCTCCAGAAGGACGATAAAATTAAACTTGCAAAGAAATCTTAAATACGAATTTATCTACCAATTCATAATTATTTTGTGTTAGATCTATCGTAAAAAGTTGTCAAGTAGAGGATATTAAATAAATTAAATTCGGATAAATTAAATTCAGCAATATTTCACATCAATCTCACGATATAAAAAAATGAATCATAAATTTTCAAAACCCAAAACAAATAGAATTTTCCAAAATTTAAATTTATATATTCAATAAATTTTATTCAAAACAGCCGTAAATAATACTCCTAAAAATCTAAAAATGCAATTTAAAATTAAAAATTTAAGGCATTATGCAATTGTTTTACTTATATTTATCTGTTTTTTTTGTTCTGTCTCTTTGGTTAATGCTGATAAATTCAATAATGAACCGGGACTTGCGGCATACTATCCCTTTGAGGAAGGTGAAGGAAATGAAACAATTGATATGTCCGGGAATTGTAATAACGGAATAATTTACGGTGCGAAATGGGCTGATGGAATTTATGACAAAGGGCTAAAATTTAATGGGCATGGAGAACATGTTACTATCCCTTATAAAGAAATTTTAAATATTTCGAAAAAAATAACCATTGAAGCATGGATAAAAAAAGAACCTACAAATTATTTAGGAACGGTTGTTGCAAGTAATATAGACTATGTATATGTTTTTGGAGTTCTTCCGGATGGAAGATTGGGATTCTTTATAGGGGTTCCTGAACCTGGCAATGGATGGAATGTTGTATGTGTTGGCGGAACTGTGGGGAATGGATGGAATCACATTACAGGAACTTATGATTATTCAACAGGTAATGCTAAAATTTATTTAAATGGAAACTCGGTTGCAAGTTGTAAAGGAATTGCAAATTCAACAAAAAATCCAGGTGGTTTCTCTATTGGATATGAGCCGCACAGTACTGAATATCATTTTAACGGCACAATTGACGAAATAAAAATTTATAATATTGTCTTAACCGAAACAGAAATCAAAAAGGAATATGAATATAAATCTATCTATAACACCTTAAAACCGGTAAATTCACACTGTTCTAAAAATTCCGACTGCAAAACAAACAACTGCTTTAATGGAATATGCAAAGGTCTGGGATACTGCGAAAATCATTCTGATTGTTATTCCTGTCATTATTGCGATGTTAATAACAGCAGATGCAAACCTCTAAAAGAGATCGGGTTCCAATGCAAAAATGATTCTGAATGCAAAACAAAGATATGCGCCGAAGGAATATGCGCCGGTAAAAGAGATAAAATTTTAAAAAAACCAAAAATTTCGCATCCCGGAAGCAACGGCAAAGCACAAGGCCATACAGACAACATAAAAATAGATAAAAGCAAGGGAGGGTGTAATTTTGATTTTGACTGCCTTCCCGCAAAATACTGCGATAAAGATAATAAATGCAAAAATTTAAAGGATGAAAATTTTGCGTGTTCAAGAGATGCGGAATGTAAAACAAATAATTGTTACTATGAAGTGTGCAAGAACGAGGGGTATGTTGCAGTATGGAGTTTCATTATCGGAACATTCATGCTAATTTTTACTATACTCATATTTTTCCTGCCTGGATTTGCACTCACATTAATAAAAAAAGAAATTTCCCTGTTTGAACGCATATGTGCAGGAATCGGATTAGGTCTTGCTTTAAACATTTTAGGAATGTTTGTTTTAAATAAATTCGGATATCCCATAAATCTTTTATTTATTGCCCTGTATGCGCTCTCTTTTGTCTGGTTTGGAACATTATTCTATTATTTAAAAAATGAACATGCTTTGAATTTGAAATTTAAAAATTTTAGACCTAAAGAACGCATTAAAAGAACCGTTAATAATATTAAAAATAACAAAATACGGACTTTAAATTTCTCTATTCTGTTACTTGCCTTGCTTTTTACCTTTTTCCTTCAATATGGCATTCATTCCGATTACGACTATCCTTTTCATACAGATGAATGGCAGCATCTGGCAAGAGCGGTTCAGATTATAGATACACAAACAATTCCGGATGTTGACCCTTATTACAATAAATATCCTATTGGTGAAATGGATCTTGAAATCGGCTTTCATGTGTTTCTGGCAGAATTTTATATATTGTCAAATCAGGACCCTGTCTTATTTTACAAATTTTTCCCGGCGATATTCAGCATGCTTGCAGGACTAATGCTTTTCCTGCTTGTCAAAAAAATAACAAAAAATTTTTACGCAGGAATACTTTCAATTTTGTTCTTTGCATCTTTAAAATCAACGATTGGAATTCTGGGGGTGTGGTTTTTTGTTCCTTTAAGCATGGATTTCATGTTTATATTCCTGTTCTTTTATTTATATGTTGAAGGAATGAGAAGAAATTCAGCAATATTCCTGTTCTTTTCAACTATTGTTATATCTACAATTGCCTTAATTCATCCGCAGTCCGCTTCGTGGATATATCCTGTGATAATTGCTTATCTACTGTTATTTGCTGTCAGAAACCTTTTAAAGATAAATTTAACAAATATTTTGAAATTTAAAAACGCAATTTTTGGAAATGTTTTGTTATTTTCATTGCCTTTTCTTTCGTTTATTTACTTTTTTAAAATTTTATGGAATGGGGACTTTGGAACAACCCTATATTATTTTTTAAAGGAATTCATTGTTTTCAGAGGATGTCCCGCTGAAAGAGGAATATGCGAGCCAAACTTTATACCAGATTTCTATGGAACTGTCGCATTTATCCTGGCAATTGTCGGACTTGCATACCTTATTTACAAATTTATAAAAAACAAGGGAGAGGATAAATTTAATTCATTATTGCTAACAGCATGGATTTTTGGAATGGTATTTTTAATATCAACGCTTTATGTGGAACCGGTTGGAAAAGCAGTTGCTTCCCTGATGGGAATACAATATTCTCCCTTCACTTTACTTGCAGGAAGTATCAGGTTATTTTATGAGACATTTCTATGTCTTGCAGCATTGTCGGGAATTGGCTTATATGTAATTATAAAATTTATATATGTGAGAATTAAAAATACCAATCTTAATCAAAGGCAAAAAGGTATTGCATTTATTTCAGTAATATTTATCACAGGCATTCTTATTTTTGCAAACGTATTTGCCGGCTATTATGATTTGAAGGTAAAAATTTATAAAAATATTGACAATGATGATTATAAAGCCATAAAATGGATTGAGAAAAATTTCGGAAATTATAATGTCATATTTGCACGTTCTCACATTTCAGAAACCATTTATCCTATAAGCAAAAACTATGTTGTTGCCGTAACTCCACATGCAAACATTCCGACAACAAGTGAAAGAAACAACTATGTTTATTCGTTCTTTATGGGTGACTGCAATACAAAAAAACAAATTTTAAATAAATACGATGCTTACCTGGTGATTGAAAAGTATCCGATAAAGTGTGACTTTTTGGAAGAAATTTATAACAAGGGAGTTTATGTTTATACTGTTGAAATGGCATACTGAAAAATTTAAAATTTTTTGCTTTGTGGATGAACACTAATTATGTAAAAAATTTAGAAAATGTTAATTATTTAGAAAATGTTAATTATTTAGAAAATGATTCAAATTGCAAAACCGTTAATTGGAAAAGAAGAAGAACAAGCCGTTTTAGATGTCTTAAAATCAGGAATAATTGCCCAAGGTCCGAAAGTTGAAGAATTTGAGAAAAATTTTGCTGATTATTGTACTGTGAAATATGCAGTTGCTGTCCATTCAGGAACAGCTGCTTTACATCTTGCTTTGATGGCAATGGATATTAAAGAAGGAGATGAAGTAATTACAACACCTTTCAGCTTTATAGCGTCTGCAAATTGTATTCTTTATGTAAACGCAAAGCCGGTTTTTGCGGACATTGATGAAAAAACATTTAACATTTCTCCTGATTCGATAATTGAAAAAATCACAGATAAAACAAAGGCAATTATTCCTGTTCATTTATACGGGCAGCCATGCGATATGAAAGCAATTATGAAAATTGCACAGGACTATAATTTGAAAATTTTAGAAGATGCCTGTCAGGCACACGGTGCAGAATATGAAAATAAATGGGTTGGTTCTTTTGGAGAGGCAGCAGCATTTTCATTTTATCCTACAAAAAACATGACAACAAGTGAGGGAGGAATGCTCACAACAAATGACAAAGACATTGCTGAAAAGGCAAAAATTTTCAGAAATCATGGACAAATTAAAAGATATGAGCATGAATTTCTCGGATATAATTTAAGAATGACTGATATTTGTGCTGCAATTGGAATAGAGCAATTAAAAAAATTAGATAAATTTAATGAGAAGAGGATAGAAAATGCCCAATATTTAAGCAGTAAATTAAAAAATATAAAAGGAATTGAAGTTCCTTATGTTGCAGATAATGTGAAGCATGTTTTTCATCAATACACTATAAAAATTGAAAATGGAATAAGGGATGAAGTTAATAAAAAGCTGAATGAATCCGGAATTGGAACAGGAATACACTATCCTATTCCAATAAACGGCCAGCCATTTTACAAAAAAATAAAATGCAATGCTGACGAAACGCCTGTTGCAAAGGAAATGGCAAAAAAGGTCTTGTCTTTACCAATTCATTCATCTATAACAAGAGAAAATCTGGATTATATTACAGAAAAATTAGATGAATTTTTAAAATAAAATGCTATTTATACATCCAACAGCAGATGTCTCGGAAAAAGCAAAAATCAGCGACATAACAAAAATCTGGCACCATGCGCAAGTAAGGGAAAATGCTGAAATTGGAAATAATTGCAACATTGGAAAAGGCGTCTATATTGACTTTGGTGTGAAAATCGGAAACAACTGTAAAATCCAGAATTATGTTTCAGTTTATCATGGGGTTACAATAGAAGATGATGTTTTTATTGGACCCTCGGCAACATTCACAAACGATTTATATCCCCGAGCATTTATATGGAATGAAGAAAAAGTGAGCAAAACATTAATAAAGAAAGGTGCTTCAATAGGTGCAAATTCAACAATCATAAGCGGAATTACAATTGGAAAATTTGCGATGATTGGAGCAGGAAGTGTTGTTACTAAGGATGTTCCAGATTACACTTTGGTTTACGGAAATCCTGCAAGAATTAAGGGATTTGTTTGTGAGTGCGGAAGAATAATTGATAAATTTGAAGAAGATAAAGACAAATTTAAAGAAAACAAAGATAATTTCATAAAAGGAATATGTAACTTTTGTAAAAAGGAAATTTTTATAAACAAGCAAGATTTTGAAAAATGGAAAAAATAAAGGTTGCTGTAATCGGTGCAGGAAATATGGGAAAAAATCATGTCAGAATTTATTCCGAGATGAACAATGTTGAATTAATAGGGGTGGCTGATTTAAATGAGAATATTGGGAAAGATATTGCAGGTAAAATTAATACAAATTTTTACAGGGACTATAAAGAAATTATAAACAAGGTTGATGCAGTAAGCATTGTTGTTCCGACAAAATTTCATTACAGCATAGCAAAGGACTTTTTGAATGCAAATGTTGATGTTTTAATAGAAAAGCCAATAACTATAAATTTGAATGAAGCAGATGAATTAATAAAAATTTCTGAAGAAAACCAAAGAATTTTCCAAGTAGGACACGTTGAAAGATTCAATCCTGCAATAATTGAATTAGGCAAATACATTAAGCAGGATGAAATAATTTCAATTGATGCGTCTCGTATAGGTCCCTTTGGAGCAAGGATTACTGATTCAGGAGTAGTTCTTGATTTGATGATCCATGATATTGATGTACTTTTAAGTTTGGCCGGTGATGAGATTGAAAACATTAGCGCTTATGGGAAAAAAATAAAAGGCAAACACGAGGATTATGCAACTGCATCAATAAAATTTAAGAACGGCATTATAGCAAATTTAACAGCGAGTAGAATAACACAGCGAAGACAAAGAACATTAAAAATAACTGAAACAGAGAAATATATAAAGGTTGATTACATGAACAAATTTTTGGAAATTTTCAGGCATGCGGAATCAAAATATATTACTGAAAATAAAGATGTCAGATTTACATATAGTGATATTGTTAAAAGACCATACATTTCACAGGAAGAGCCGTTAAAACTTGAACTAAAATCGTTTATTGATTGTGTTAAAAGCAGAAAAAAGCCAGTTGTTGATGGAATTTCAGGAAGAAAAGCACTTGATGTTGCATTAATGATTTTAAATGAAATTAATAAAAATAAATAGAAAACAAATAAGATGAAACATACAGACATTAAAATTGCTGTTTATGGGCAGGGAAAGATGGGGTTGCCACTTGCACAGGTAATGGCTCAATATTACAAAGTTATTGGTGTTGATATTAACAAAAATTTAACTGAAAATTTAAATAAAGGAATAAATCCAATAACTAGTGAACATGGATTGGACGAATTACTCACAAAAAATTTAAAATCAAAAAATTATAAAGCAACAACTGATTTTGAATATGTGGCACAAAATTCAAATATTCATATAATTTTAGTTCCTACGCTTATAAAAGAGAATAAGCCGGATTTGAGCATTGTTAAAGATGTTGCAGGAAAGATAAGTAAGGGACTGAAGAAAAACGATATTATAATTACCGAATGCACGATGCCTCCGGGTTCAACTGAAATGTTAATTCCTATTTTTGAAGAAAGCCAATTGAAATACATTGCTGACTTTGGGCTTGCTCACTGTCCCGAGCGGACTATGACAGGAACAGCAATCAGGGACATAACCAAGCAGTATCCAAAAATCATCGGAGCGAGTGATGAAAGAACTTTGAATATAGTTAAAGAAATTTATAAAAAGATAAATATCAAAGGTACAATTGTTATGTCTACAATTGTTGCTGCTGAAATGGTTAAGGTCTTTGAGGGATGTTACAGAGATGTAAATATTGCGCTTGCAAACGAATTGTCTTATGTTTGCGAAAAGTACAATGTTGATTCCAAAGAAATTTTTAAGGCGGCAAATTCACAGCCATATTGCCATATTCACAATCCAGGATATGTTGGCGGACATTGCATTCCGTATTATCCATGGTTTGTTATTGATGAAAATACAGAACTAATGCAAACAGCAAGAAAAATTAATGAAAATGTAATTGATAGATTAGTTATGAAAGTTGTTGAAGGATTGAATGAAATTAATAAATCAATTAAAAATTCAAATATCCTGATTTTGGGGCTGACATTCAGGGGAAATGTTTATGAACTTGCACATACTCCAGCAAAGCCGTTCATTGAAAAATTAAAGAAATTTAATCCGAAAATTTATGCTTTTGACCCGCTGTGTAATGATAAGGACTATGAAAAATTTGGAGTTGAATTTAAAGATATTGATGATATTGATAATTATAAGGATATTGACTGCGTTGTGATTTTAGCGGACCATAAGGACTTTTATAAAATTGAATGGAATAAAGCTGGCAGAGAAATGAGAAACAAAGTAATAGTTGACATCAGAGGTGTTGTTGATGAAAGCAAAGCAAAATTAAGGATTCTTAAATTGTAAATTTATTTCATTGTAAAAAATTTTCATTGTAAAAATTTACCGTGATTTCAAACAAAGCAATTGTTGGCTTAATAGCATACATATTGGTCTTAGGAATAGCAGAAATTTCTATATCTTATTATTCCCCTGTTTTGGGCATAGTTACTCATCTGATTTTAATGTTCTTCCTGATATATTATTCCTCAATCGTTGAGAATAAAGAAAAATCAAATTTTTTAATGGCTTTGGCATTACCTTCATTATTGAGAATTATTTCCACATCTATCCCGCTCATTGTCCTGTCAGATACTGCAATTATACAGTTTTTCATAATATATATTCCTTTGCTTGCAGCTGCCTTTCTTTTAATAAGAAGTCAAAATTTAACTATGCAGGATGTTGGATTGATAACAAAAAAAATTTACCTGCAGTTAATTATTGCTACAACAGGGTTGTCTTTTGGTCTTATTGAGTTTTTTATATTAAAGGGAGAAATACATCCGATAGAAACAGTAAATTTTGCTGAAATTTTGATTTATGCGGCAATTATGATAATTTTTACAGGGCTTACAGAAGAATTAATATTCCGAGGGATATTGTTAAGTAGAACATATGTATTTTTCGGAACCGATAAAAAAATATACTGCATAATTTTTATTTCTGTAATTTTTATGCTTTTGCATACTGGATGGAAATCAATAATTGACCTGATTTTTGTTTTTTTGGTGAGTGTTTTTTACTGTATAATGTTCCTTAAAACAAAAAGTATTGTTGGCATTTCAATGTCACACGGCATTATAAATATCATGCTGTTTATCGTCCTGCCCATAGTATATTCTTCAGGGTGATGTTTTTAAGTTGTATTTTTTCGCAATATTTACTTTATTTTCATTATGTGTAAGTAGAACCGCATTCAGTTGTTTTGCCAGTGCAACATCCTTATCATTACATTCTTCCATAATTTTTTCACCCTTTTCATTTATATCTGCAATTCCAAAAGAAGTTTCTACTTTTTTGTCCCCAATTGCCAACTGAATTTGTTTATATGTCTCTCCTGAAACATAAATTTTTTTGTATTTTTCAATAACATCTTCAATTTTTCCGTCTCTTATTGCTTTTTCTATGAATTTATTATCAGCATAAAATTTTCTTTTTTTCATAAGGAATAACAGCCCGATAATTATTAATGGTTGTGTGCCATATGAAAGTAGGCCACTTATATTTTTGTAAATTATCAATTGAATTTTGAAGATTAAATAAAAATTTCAATAAATAATATTTTTGATTATACATGACTATCGGCTAAATGAGAAAATTGACCGAATTAAATGTCACCAACCAATTGAAACGAGAATTTTTTCCCATTAATATAATTAATACCAAAACTATTTAAAGCGTTCAGTCCTAATTCCAGTTTTTCCATCAT
>MNZY01000189.1 GCA_001873845.1 Candidatus Altarchaeum sp. CG2_30_32_3053
ACGGAAATCTTGAGGAGATAAAGAGGATAAATTTTAAGCTCAAGAATGTAATTTATTAAGGGTATCATTCAACTTTAAATGCCCAAAAAAATTGTGATACAATTTTGTGTCCCTTTCATACGAAACATAACCACTAATTAATAATAAATGACTAAATATTTAAAATAATTAAATTATCATGATATAATTATGATTTATAAGATTATAAAAGAATTATAAAAAGAATAAAAAGAAATTTAAATTTATTACCTCAAAGATTTATAAAATTTTAGCAATTTTAATATGGAAAGAAAATATTGAAACATAGCACAACAAATATCATAGAAATTTAATGAAATTTTAATTCATTGGGATGAAAGAAAGGCGATTTTGGAAATGAAAGATGCAAATTTCCCGCATTGGAGACAGACGGAATGGATTGGATGTCCAAAATATGGCAGCGGAATGGTAGGATTAGTTGCATCTATGCTCAAAATAAGACCAAGGTTATATGCAAATCATATTTTTGAGCAGTGAGATTAGTTGCATCTATGCTCAAAATAAGACCCATTATAAATCTTTTATAATGGGGATTTAAATGAAAACGGTAAAATCGTATTTGAACACCTTTTTAATTACTATCTAAATAATCAAAAATTTATAAAATTTCACAGATTTTAAAATGGAAAAATATATGCAATGCATTGACTGCGGAGAAAAATGGACAGAACAGCCAATATGGAGATGTCCAAAATGTGACGGGCTGCTGGAAATAAAATTTAAATTAAGTGCGGGCGACTTTGACCTGAAAAAAGCAAGAAAACAGCGGCTTAATTTATGGAGATATGCAGACTTAATTCCAGCAAAAAAAAATGTATCCTTAAATGAAGGAGGAACGCCTCTTTACGAATGTAAAAATTTATGCGGGGAATTAAAGGTAAAATTGTTTGTCAAAAATGAAGGTGCAAATCCAACAGGGAGTTTTAAAGACAGAGGCATGACTGTTGGTGTTTCCAAAGCAATTGAATTCGGAAAGAAAATTACAACCTGTGCATCAACGGGAAATACCTCCGCAAGTTTGGCTGCGTATTCTGCAAGAGGAAATTTAAAATGTGTTGTTTTTATTCCTTCGGGAAAAATTGCTTACGGGAAACTGGCACAGGCGCTGATTTTCGGGGCAAAGGTTATATCAATTGAGGGAAATTTTGACAAAGCACTTGAAATTGTATTTAAGATAAGTAACGGGGAAGGAATATATCTGCTTAATTCCATAAATCCTTATCGTTTAGAGGGACAGAAAACAATTGGTTTTGAAATTTTTGACGAATTAAATCATACACCTGACAGAGTAATTTTGCCTGTTGGAAATGCGGGAAATATATCTGCAATCTGGAAGGGGTTTAAAGAATTTTACGAGCTGGGAATTGCCGGTGAAAAGCCAAAAATGACAGGCATTCAGTCAGAAGGATCTAAGCCCATAGTGAATATGTTTAAAAATAAAAAAGAATATATTCCGGAAAAAAATCCTGAGACGATTGCTACTGCAATAAGAATAGGAAACCCAGTAAGCTGGAAGAAGGCAATTAATGCGGTCTATGAATCAAACGGGTATATGGAGTCAGTGAGCGACGAAGAAATTTTAAAGGCACAAAAACTGCTGTCAAGGAAAGAAGGCATATTTGTTGAACCAGCGTCTGCATCATCAATTGCCGGACTGATAAAATTAATTGACAAAGGAATTATTGACAAAGGTGAAGAAATCGTGTGTATAACAACAGGAAACGGATTAAAGGATCCAAACACAGTGGTTGATTCGTGTAAAAATGAAATAATTTATGCAAAGGAAGAAGATGTTGAAAATTTAATAAAGAAATTGTAATTTAAAATTTATATTTACAACCGTTCATCTTCTTCTTTTCTTGACTCAATAACAGCAGCACTTAAATTTTTTTTATATTTTTTTGCCATTTGAACCGCAAAATTGTCCATGTCTTTATTCTCTTTATAAATTTTTGTCTTTTTTATCATTTCATTTATTGCTGCTTGTAGAAATTCCTCCTCATTTTTAAAATATCTGTTATCCACAAAACTTTTTATTTTTGAATTAAATATAAATTTATCAATGGTTGTATTTAATAGCACTTCATTCATTTTTAAAAATTTACAAATTATTTTTATAATTCTGATTATAAAATTTTTATTTACAATTAAAAGTATGTGTTTATATGTTTAAAATATCAACTCTTTTTTAAAACTTGTTTTGAAATTCTGAATAAAGTATTTTTTTAATTCAGTGAAAACTTATTTTTCACCAGATTTTAACTTTTTCTCAACAATTTCTCCATTCGGCGAAATTTCTGAAAATATAATTCCCTGAAATTTATAGACCTTTGTATCCTGCTTTAAATAATCCTGTGCATTTAGTCCTGCTTTCATACATGTTTTTTCCAGAAATTCCCTTTTCTTCCAGTTCCATTCAACAGGAACCTGTGGAAGCAGTAATCCGCTTCGCATCCCTTTTCTGACTATCAATCCGTCTCTCCCTATTTCTATAAATTTTTCATATTCATTTGGAGATGCCTTAATTAATTCCGGAGGGGTTAAAATTGTAACTTCAACAACTATATTATCCAATTCTTCTTCTATCAGCGGATTAAATCTTGGATCTTTATAAGCAGCATACAGTGCTGCCTTTTTTAAACCGTCTATCAAAGGAAAAACCGGTTCAGGAAATCCGATGCATCCTCTCAATTCATGGTTAGGGTATGTTTCAAGCGTTACAAAGACGCCGTATTTCTCTGAAAATTTTTTTGAAATTTCTCCAACATTTTCAACATTTTCATCTTCTTTGTCAGTTATATTTTTAAAAGTTTTTTCAATAGTTTTTCTCGCATATGTCACAAAAAAATTTCCGTCCTCTAAATTTATATCCATTTCAAATTTTATAAAATTTAAATTTCAAATTTTTATTACTAAAACAATTAATCAAAAACAACCGTTTTGTTTCCATACACCAAAATTTTATTTTCCAAATGTGCCTTTAACGCCCGTGTCAGAACCAGTTTTTCAACATTCTTTCCTTTTTCAATAAAATCAGACAATGTATTACTGTGACTGACCCTTACAACCTCCTGTTCAATTATCGGGCCGTTATCCAGTTCTTCCGTAACATAATGCGCAGTGACACCAACTAACTTTACTCCTCTTGTATATGCCTGTAAATATGGTTTTGCACCTTTAAACGCCGGCAAAAAGGAATGATGCACATTTATTATTCTGTTTTGATAACTTTTAATAAAATTCGGACTTAAAATCTGCATATATTTTGCCAGGACGATTGTATCTATTTTAAATTTTTCCAGCAGGCCCATTTCCTTTGTTTCCTGGGAAATTTTATTTTCCTGCGTTTTTTCTATCGTATAATATCCACAGTTAAAAAATTTTGCCGTATTTTCCATATCCGGATGATTGCTTATTATTAACGGAATGTTGCATTTTAATTCATAAGATTTCTGCTTTAAAAGTATGTCAAATAAACAATGTTCTTCCTTTCCTGTAAAAATTGCGATATTTTGAATTTCCGATGAAAATTTTATTGAATGATGCATGCTGAATTTTTTTGCTATTGTGTGAAATTTATCCTTTATCATTTCTTTTTCAATCGCAAAATCCGCTAAATCAAACTCAACCCGCATAAATAATGTTTTACTTTCATCATCAATATGCTGGTCTGCGTGCAGGATATTTCCATCATTTCTGTAAAGGAAGTCGGTAACGCCTGCAACAATTCCTTTTCTGTCAGGGCATGCTAATAAAATAGTAGCGGTTTCCATTTAAATTTTATTTTATCCGAATTTTATAATTTTATTTTATCCGAATTTTATAAATTTTATTTACAAATAACAATATTATGCTGACCCATAAAATTAAAATAATTATATATTTGTTTTTTTACTAATATTTCTAATAATAAACAGTTACAAATAAAATTTATATAAAAGATATATGTAAGATGAACAAACCAAAGCCAAAGGAAAAAATTTTAATAACCTCTGCACTGCCGTATGTAAATAACATCCCACACATCGGAAACATCGTCGGAAGCCATCTTCCAGCAGACATTTTTGCGAGATTTATGAGAATGCTTGATTATGATGTGACCTTCGTAGGTGGTGCAGACGAACACGGAACTCCGATTGAAATTGCAGCCCAAAAGAAAAATTTAAATCCAAAGGAATTATGCGATTATTACTACAATATCCACAAAAAAATTTACGAATGGTTAAATATAAGTTATGATATTTTTTCAAGAACATCAAATAAAATTCATCACCGCACAACACAGGAATTTTTTATGGAAATTTATAAAAACAGATACATTAAAGAAGGAAAAATCAGGCTTCCGTATTGTGAAAAATGTAATCGTGTTTTGCCTGACAGATATGTTGAAGGAACCTGTCCACACTGCGGATATGAAAAGGCAAGGGGTGACCAGTGCGAGATGTGCGGGAATATGATGAATCCAACTGATCTTAAGAATCAGAGATGTGCAATCTGCTGTTCAACTCCAAAAATTGCTGAAAGGGCCCATTTGTTTTTTGAATTAAACAAGTTAAGCAGCACTTTGGAAGAATGGATTAAAAGCAAAAAAGGAATATGGAATGATAAAGTAATTGCAGAATCACTCGGATGGATTAAAGAAGGGCTAAAAGAAAGGTGCATAACAAGGGATATAAAATGGGGGGTTAAGGTTCCAACAGAAAATTTTACAGATAATGTTTTTTATGTGTGGTTTGATGCTCCAATCGGATATATCTCTTTTACCAATGAACTCGGAAAAAATTTATGGGAAAAGAATATTAATAATAATGCAGACAACGTCCAAATTTATCATTTTATCGGAAAGGACAACATAATATTTCACACGATTTTCTGGCCCGCAATGCTTCTTGCAAATGGAAAATACAATATGCCTTACAATGTCGTAGGATTGCAGTATCTGAATTATGAAGGCGGAAAAATTTCAAAGTCGCAGAATAGAGGGGTATTTTGTGAAAATCTGCCAGACAGCGGAATTGAGAGCGATGTGTGGCGGTTTTATCTGACATTTTTAATTCCAGAAAACAGCGATGCTGAATGGAAATGGGATGAATTTATTAATAAAACAAATAGCGAATTAATCGGAAATTTTGGAAATTTTATAAATAGAACAATGTTGTTTATTGAAAAAAATTTTAATGGAAGGATAAATTTTAAGGACATAAATTTTGGCGATGACGAATATAATTTAATAAACGATATTAGAAAGAAGGCAGAGGAGTATAAAAAATTAATGTTAAACATACACATCCGCGAAGGGTTGAAGAAAATTCTGGAAATCAGCGACACAGGTAACAAATATATGCAAAAAAAGGCACCGTGGAAGGATTTAAATAAAAATATTACAAATTGTCAAAGAACAATGTATTGCTGTGTATTAATCTGTTATTATCTGGCAAATATTTGTCAACCATTCCTGCCAAATTCATCAATAAAAATTTACAAGATGCTAAATTTAATGTCCGAGCCGAAATTTGAATATATTTATAATAATGAGATTGAATTTGAAATTAAGGATGTTTCACCTTTATTTAAGAAAATGGATGAAAAAATTATCAATGAAGTAAAAAGAAAGGTCACAAAAATCGGAGTTGAAACCAAGGAAGGAAAAGGTAGTGAAAGTAAGGAAGAAAGTAAGAAAAAAATAAACACAAAAGACAAGGAAAACAAAGAAATTACTTATGAGGAATTTAAAAAGATAAATTTAAAGGTCGGAACAATTGAGGATGCAGAAGAAATTCCGAAGTCAGATCGGCTGATAAAACTTACAGTAAATGTAGGAAAAGAAAAACGAACAATTCTTGCTGGAATAAAGAAATTTTATAAACTAGACGATTTACTCAATAAGCAGGTTGTTGTGCTTACAAATTTAAAGCCGAGAAAGATGATGAATATAGAATCACAAGGGATGATTCTGGCTGCTGAGGATAAGGGAGGAATAAAATTGCTTGTTATTGATAAAAAGACAGAGAAAGGAAGTGAAATTGGATGAAAAATTTTAACCTTGAAACCATGAGAATCGGCTTTTTCACAGACACATATTTTTCACAGGTCAATGGAGTAACCTATACAATTGACTTATGGAAAAGAGAACTTGCCAAAATTTACAAAGAGAAAAACATTTTTGTTTTTTATCCAAATAGCGAATACAAAGGAAGCACGAATGAAATTTCCCTTCCATCAGTTAAATTTCCACTTTATGGAGGATATAAAATTTCCCTTCCGTCTGCAAAACTGCTGAACCTAAATCTAGATGTTGTGCATATTCACGGATTATATTCTTCTGCAATTTTTGGAATATCCGTAGCAAAGAAATTAAAAATCCCATGTATAATTACCTATCATACCCCAACCCACCTTTACACCCATTATGCAACAAATTTAATGTCCAGTTATTTTTCCAGGTCATCAACAAAAAAAATTTCCGCTGTTTTGCAGAAAGGGCTTATGAAGTGGGAAAAATTTGTCCTGAAATCATGTGATTTAATAACAGTTCCTTCAAATGTAATTGCCGGATATCTGAAAGAACAGGGAATTGAGAATGTTAAAGTTATAAGCAACGGAATTGATATAAATTTATTTAAAGAGGACACCAGGCAAAGAAATTTTCAGAAGGATAAAAATAAACTATGTATCGGATATTGTGGAAGGATAGGGATAGAAAAACATCTTGAAGATTTAATATTTCTTGCGAAAAAATTTGACGGAGAAATTTTAATAGCCGGAGAAGGTCCTGCCAAAAAATATTATAAACAAATGGCAAATAAAATAAGCAAAAACATTAAATTTTTGGGGAGAATTCCACACGAGGAACTTCCGAAATTTTACTCATGTCTTGACTTTCTGGTTTTTCCTTCTGTTGTTGAAACACAAGGACTGGTTGCATTAGAGGCAATGGCATGCGGAACACCTGTAATAGGGGCAGATGCGATGGCATTGAAGGAAACAATCCTTGCTGGAAAAACAGGATATTTATACAAACCAGGAGATGTTTATGAATTATTTACAAAACTGCAAAATGGATACAAAAACAGAGAAATTTTGACAAAGAATTGTGTTGATGAAGCAAGGAAACACTCTGTTGAAAATACAGTAAAGGAATTGAGGAAAATTTATGAAAAGATAAAAACAGAAAAAAAATAAAGCCGTTTGGGCAATCTTCAAAAACAGATTTTTTGCTTTTATATTTAATGTCATGAAAAATATATAAAATTTAAAAACATAAAAAAGAAAATTTAAAAAAAGAAAAAAGAAACTTTCTTATTCCCTTTCGTCCTTCTTTTTTCTCATCACAAAGAAATATGCAACTATTATCAATACTATTACTAGCAAAATCCCCATTATCCATAACGTGAACCCTTCTGGTTTTGGACAATCACTTGGACAGTTTTCATAATTTTCTCCTGCCTCACATATATTATTTCCACAATTACAATAATAAGTACACCCCGACTCTATTCCTACATCATTCCATCCATCAGAATTATTACATGTATTATTATCCCCAGAACTTGTATTGCCAAGCAGAATAATTAAAGTCCAAATTGGCATTTCCGCAGACAAAATTGTTATTTATTATTGAATTTGATTGCTGGGAAAAAATTCCAACACCATTATTTGAAATTTTGTTATCTTCAATTATGTTATTTGAATTTCCAGCATCATAACAGTACCTCCGAGGGTCGCAATTAGAAATTGTAATTCCTGTATTGCTATTATTTAAAATTTTATTATTTAAAATTTCATTGAAATTTGAATTATAGAAAATGTAAATTCCTGCATCATTATTTGAATTTGCTGTGTTGTTTGTCAAGGAGTTATTTGAGGAAGAAGATAAATAAATTCCATTCCAACCATTTGAATTTGCTGGGTTGTTTGTCAAGGAGTTATTTGAGGAAGAAGATAAAAAAATTCCCTACCTATTTGAATTTGCTGGGTTGTTTGTCAAGAAGTTAGTTGAGGAAGAATATAAATAAATTCCATAACGATTTGAATTTGCTGTGTTGTTTGTCAAGAAGTTATTTGAGGAATGATCTAAAAAAATTCCATAATCGAAATTTCTTATTATGCAATTTTTTATTGTATTGTTTTGTCTGCTATTTAAATAAATTCCATTACTATATCCAGAACCATCTCCTTCAATTGTATGTCCCTGACAATCTAAAACTATATTATTAGAACCAAATATAATTCCATGTCCAGGACAATTACTCAAATCTCCTGTCATAGTCAGTGATGAGGTTAAAGTATCTCCACAACCACATTGCACTGCACCACCACAATTTGCTGCACTAACATTTCCGCTTAACATCAAAACAACTCCAATTACAACCAAAGCTAAAATACCTAAATTTTTTAAATTTCCAAAAAAGTCATTGCCCTTTAACAAATTTTTTCTATCCATTTTAAAAATTTTTAAATTAAATTTTTTG
>MNZY01000186.1 GCA_001873845.1 Candidatus Altarchaeum sp. CG2_30_32_3053
ACTAAAATTTTTATTAATATCTATAGCTACACCTTTAGAAACGCAAATAACTTTATCTGCTCTTCGGCATGCCCGCATTAACAGTATGATAAATAATCTATCAAAAAAAAAATTAATTTTCAAACGGGAAAGTGCCTCTACATTACATTCGCTTATGTGAATGTGAACACTTGTGATAAATTTTGTTTTTCTTCTAAATAATCTTGCAAAAAGTATCTTTGGCGTAAGTTGTCCCGTAATATCCAATACTATGTCAGGGCATTCAGAATTTACTATTTTACAAATATCATAAAAATCTTTTAGGTATCTAAAAGCACGCACAAAAAAACTTTTGTTTTTTAAATATTCTTCTTTTCTTATAGATATGATTTTTATATCCTTGGGTACATTAGTTAAGAAAACACCTTTTTTTTCTAACAAAGCCAAAACTATATCAAATTTACTTCTATCCAAATGATTTAAAATATTTATTAATATTCTTTCACCACCTCCCAATTCTAAACTTGTGTGAAAAAACAATAATTTTATTTTTCTATTTTTCATCATTTTCATTAGATTTATTGATAACATAAATTCTCATATATTTTTTTGATTTTTGGAATTATAACATCAGTGCTGAATTGTTCTTCAACAATTTTTCTGGCGTTTCTTCCTAACTTTTCTAATTCGCTTCTGTTGTCATTAATGTATTCAAGTAAAGAAAGCAGTTCATTAATGTCTTCTTTTATGAGATAACCAGTTTTACCGTGAATCGTTGGATACCTGTTGCCCTTGTCAAGCATGATTACGGGACGTCCGCATGACAATGATTCTAAACTACCCCGGGATATGCCCTCAACCTTTACGGGATTTAAGATAATATCTGCATTCTCAATATATTTTGGGATTAATTCATTCTGGATGTTTGGATAAAACTTTATGTTTGTTTTATTATCAATAAGTGAGTCAAGTTCATTGATTTTAATACTTGCGCCCGATCCAATTATTTGTAATTCAATATATTCCGGTAGATTTTTGATTAGGCCGTAGAGTAAATCCAATCCACGCGTCGGGTCTAACCTTCCGATAAAAAGAACTTTTAGCTTTTCATTATAAGTTGGCAGGGTATATTTGAACTTATTGGCATCAACAAAATTTGGAATGAACCAGACATTTTTTGCATTTTTTGATTCCGCATATTTTTTGACATATTCATAGATGTATCCCTCAACACATATAATATTATCAAACATTTCAATCATTCTTTTTTCATTGTAAAAGTCTGCGGGATTATTTGTTTCCAATGATGGCGTTCCATGTAATGTTAATATTTTTGGTTTATTTACAAATTTGAAATTTGTTATTTTTTGAAAAAAAGGGTTATGCAGCAATCTGTCAAATGTTGTAAATCCATAATTTATTTCAGGCCCATTAACATGCAGAATATCATAATCTGCTTTTTCCAAATACTTTTTTTTGTTTTTAAATCTTATATATTCTGATAGGGTTTTATAGGGTAGCAGAAGGGCTTTATAAATCCCTTTGTATTTAGGGTGGCCCGTAATATCATAAGGCAAAAAACTACTGATGATCGCACTTCCGGAATATTTTTCAATGAGAGGGTGGCAATACACTGCATTTGCTACTACTTCAAATTTAACATCCTGCATGCCATTGATTAATGCCAATACTGATGTTGGGCCCCCACCCAACGGAGGATTAAATTTATCTATCCATTGAATTATTTTCATTTTTTGTATCTCTACTAATATAAATGCCCGATATTCCCGGTAGAAAATATCTGCTGTTTTTACCTAAAATAAAAAACATTATTCTCAGTAAATTTAACTTTATACCATTAATTCCAGAATCCATAATTCCGCCACCCACACCATATGGGTAATATGTTGGAAATATTTGCATATACTCTTTGACATCATTGAAACAAAAAAAAGGCGTAGCCAACTTAAAACCGGATAGTGTATTCTCAACTTCCATTATGAGATAAAAATCTGCTATGAAGCGGTGCATGAAAGTATCCTTCTTTTGAAAATTTCAAGGAGTATTGTATTCCAATGTATCTGGGCATCCAATGAACAAATTTCAAGCCAGTGTCATGATGATCTTTGAAATAATATCTGTTAGGTGTCGCAATAATTACTGCTTCCGATGTGACACGATTTATCTCTTCTAATGCCATTAATTGGAGCTCACGCTGAATTTTAAACATCATCATAACTTTATCTTTTTCCTGCCCATAGTAGTATTTCATTTGTAATTCTGGATTGTCTCCAACATGTTCCAAGGTTTCTATAGATGCAAATATATTTACACTCTTTGAGTTTAAAGGTAATTTAGTTATATCTGCTATTTTAAACTTTATCCTATCCCGTACTTCAAGAATCTCTGAAATAGATTTTGCAATTTCTAAAATCCTTTTGTCTAAGTCAATACATATCGCCTTGTTATTTTCTCTGTTTAAAAGATACGCAAAAGAAAACCACCCATAACCACATGCACAGTCACATAATATTTTATCATTTATATCAATAAATTTTGATATCTGTTTAATATAAACTTTGTCAAACCATTCTATAGCACCTTTGATATTTATTTTTTGCTTGTCTGTGTTTTTAAGAATATTTTGTATTCTCTTTATTTGTTCTTCTGTAATCTTATCTGTAATCTTTATGTTTTCCATTTTATTTCTTTAATCATTTTATCTCACTTTTTCCTTAATCTTTAATCACATACCCCCAAACCTCTCCGTTATCATAAATTTCATTGCTATTTAATTCAACTCTTTTTTTAAATTTTTCATTAAGTATATATGGCGTAGCACCTGCCCCGGCTCTTTTAATCTCGGTTGTCCACAATCTTGGATATATAAACGCATCCTTCCTTATTACATACATTTTATCTTTATCTTTGCTGAAATTGTAATCAACCGATAATATCGCTGGATCTATTTTGCCATAAAAACTTATTGGTCCATAAGTTCCGTTAAAAAATTCATGTATTGAGGATATGCCTTCTAATTGTGATTGCTTATACGCACATAAATTTACATGCTCTTTATGGTATAACGGACTGTCATTATTTGAAATTGTTGATGCAATCATGAAAAAAGACATTAAAAAAATTGTAATTAAAAATAACATTAATGCAAATCTTCTATTAATTAGATTTATTAATTTAAATAATCCATAAGCAGAAACAATGGCAAGAATAACATAGGCAAATATAAACCATCTTGTTGGCATAATTGCTGTAATGCCAACAAGGTTGAATCCATAAATAAAAGCAAAAAGGACAACCATGGTGATGCATAGTGGAACTTTGAACTCGTCTTTACTTTTAATCCATATATATGTTCCTATTATCCCGATTCCTAAAAAAATCAGATAACCTAAATGATCAAGCATGTATTCAAAATAATTTGAGGCAACATAGGTGGACACTTTTTCTTGAACTGTGGCAAGTTCTTCAGTTTCAGAAGCTATACTGTATTTCGTTATTCCCATGTACAAAGCATTTATGCCATAATCAAGAAAGGAATTACATGTCGGACACTCAAAGGCATACATCCAGTAACCTAAAAGCATTATGCTAAATGCTATTATTGTGCTCACAAAAATTGCAAATTTAATAGAAGAAATGTTATTTAAATATTTATTTGCATTTTTAAATACATAAAAACATATTGCTACAACAACCATCACAAATCCGGCAACTGTATGTGTAAGTACTAAAATAACAAATAAAAAAAAGGCAACAATTCTCCTAATAAAGGGTTTAGGTATATTTATAATGAGCAAATACAAAATTATTGTAAAAAAAACAAATCCAAGAGACATTGGAATAGGTAAACTATATCCAATGACCCAATCTGCAAAAACAAACATAAGTGCGGCTAAAAGTCCTGTTCTTGTATTTATCAATTTTTTCCCTAATAGAAAAATAAAAATAACAGAAAAAGCCAGCAAAAAAGTTGTTGATGAAAAAATTGAGTCATAAACATTTAAAGGGGTTAAAATGTTCATTTGTGCAGCAAGCGTATGGAATATTGGAAAATAAAAATATGGTTGATTAGGAATAACATGTCCCTGTTCTATAGTTTGCTCTGTTATATAGTTATGAAGTCGTGTATCCACACCAACTATGTCCCCGGGGAATTCGTAATAAATTCCGCCATATAAATTAATTCCAATTAATAAAATTTTAATTAAAATTAATCCACTCCATTTTTTGTTTGAGTAAAGAATTTCAAGAGCAACTGAGCAGCATGCAACAGCAACAAGTATAAAATAAAGTGGGGGTCTGGAATAAAGAGTAAAATGAAGCAGCAACACACTTAAACTAACTGCAACAAAAAAGATAATGTTGTTGATATATATAAATTTTTTTGTTGGTTTAAACAAGAAGGTTTCACTTGCTTTAAGCAATCTTTTTCTTAACCAAATGTATAGTGCTGAAGCAATTAAAATTGCTCCTCCAATATCCTGCTGGTGAATATTAAAAGCCAGAGACATATAAATAATAAAAATTCCAAGAAGGACTCCTCCTGATGCGATAAGTAAATCTAAATTTTCTTTTATTTTTTCAGGAATGCCTTCTCTTTCAGATTTGCTATTTTCCTTTTCCATGATCAATTACTTTCTTTTTCCATTATGAATTACTGCGTTATATAAGTTATAATATCTTTTGGCAATATCTTTATTTGAAAACTGCTTTGCTTTTTCCATTCCTGCAATTCCTATTTTATTTCTTAAATTTTTATCATTTAGTAATAATAAAATTTTGTTTGCAAAACCATCAATATCGCCGTATTCCACTAAAAAACCGGTTTCATTGTCATCAATAACATATGGAATCCCGCCAATATTTGAGGCAACAACAGGCTTTCCGCATGCTTCTGCTTCTGCAAGAACAATTCCAAACGACTCCACTTTTGATGGGAGAACAAAGACAGAACATTCTGAAAATTCTTTTTTAACTTCTTCATCACTTAATTCTCCTTTGAAAATTATGTTGTCATTTAAATTATTTTGGTTAACATACTCTACCAGTGAATTATAATATCTTTGTTTTCTTACGCTCCCAACAATATGCAACCTGACATCCGGAATTTCTTTTTTTATTATTTTAACTGCTTTGAGTAAATTCAATAAAGATTTTCTTGGTTCAATGCCACCAACAAAAAGCAACCTGTTTTCAATTTCATTATTTTCAATCTCAAAAAATTCATTTCTGATACCGTTTGGTATGATATAGATTTCTCCTTTACAGAATGGTTTAATATTCTTTTTGACATAATAGCTAACAACTGTTAAGACCTTTGCATGTTTAAAGACATAATCTTCCATAGGCACAGCAACCATTCGCCTTATTGTATCAAGCAATCCCGGTCGTATTTTCGGATCATATTCCTCTTTTGTAATTCCATGAACTGTTACAATATTTGGAAACCCACTTTTCAATGCACAATAACCCGGACCTGCAGTCATGTGTGCATGCACAACATCTGGCTTTAATTCTTTAATTTTTTTTATTGTCTTATGTTGGTCAATCGTTTTGATAGTAACAAATCTTGGCAACGGAGGCGATGCAAGATAATGAATTGTCACATTGTCCTCAACTTTTGTTATATTCTCCCACATTATTTCTTTTGTTATTACATGAAGTTCAATGTCAGAATATTTTTTTAATTCATTTACCAAACCAATTATACAGGTTTCAACCCCCCCTCTTATTTTTTTCATATCCAAAGGATACTGCCCCAATATTATGACCCTCATCTTAACGAAGTACTCTTTCATAAACTTTTAATGTTTCTTTTGCTATTTCATCTGATGAAAATTTCTTAACATAGTTCAAAATGTATTCTTCATCCCATTCTTTATTTAGTGCAAGCAAAATTTTCTTTGCCAGTTCATCCGGATTTTTTGGTTCAACCAAATATCCTAAATTTTCATTTACAATAATTTCCTCACTGCCACCATTTCTTGTAGCAACTACTGGCTTTCCACAAGCCATTGCCTCAATCTGGACAACACCAAAACTTTCACTCAAACTTGGCAAAACAAATAAATCGCAGGCATTCATCCACAATGGAATTTCATTATGGGGTTTTGCACCAACTAATTTTACATAATCATCAATGTGCAGATTATTTATTGACTTCTGTAATTTTGATTTTAATTGTCCGCTACCAACTATAATACATAAAACATCCTTCTCTTTATCTACAATTTTTCTCATCGCCTTTATCAAATATTCGTGTCCCTTTATTTCTTCCAACATGCCAACACTTACAATAATTTTCTTGTTTTCTGGAATGTTCAATCTATTTCTGCATTCCTGTTCAGAAATTTGTTTAAATATCTTTTCATTGTATCCATTTGGAATAACAATACATTTTTCCTTTTCTACACCAAGTTCAATCAATTTTTCATAATTGCTCTTGCTTACTGTTGTTACATAATTTGCATTACCAAGAGCATATTTTGCCATTTTTTCAAAATTCTTGAATCTAAATGGCAATTCATAAACATCGTTCCCGTGTCCCGTAATAATTAATGGCTTTTTGTACTTCTCTTTCAATTTCGCACCAACATATCCTGCATAATAGATGAAATGTGCATGGATCATATCAAAATTTATATTTTCCTTTAAAATAAGTTTTAATGTTGATTTGTATGCGCTTTCGGCATATTTTTCTCGTAGAAAATTTAGCGGAGGCATAAAGAAGTTTGGGAAATAAACCTGTATGTTATTGTATGAATAATCAATAGGATTTATTCCTTTTCTCCAACATTCAGGAATCCATTCAAATCTTCCAAAAAATTCTGGAAGATGTGGTGTTGGAGCTATAATGTAAATTTTATTAAAATTTTCTGCAAGTGCATCTATCTGTTCTTTAACAAATATTCCTCCATACAAACAATTTTTATGCGGAAAACTGTTCGCTATAATTAGTAAATTTTTGCTTTTCATTTTGTTTATCAATAAACATTCTAAACCACAATTCCAAAAGTACAACTTTCCATATAAACTCACAGTTAGACCATATAAATCCTCTTTTATCTTTATTATGAAATAATTTTTTAATATAGTTTACATCAAAATAACCTCTTTTTTCAAAACTCTTGCTGTTTATTATATTCTCTATAAATTCAGACACTTCAGGTAATTTAATCCATTCATTCACCGGGGTTGCAAATCCCAATTTATCTTGTCTTTCTAATATTTCATTAGGCAATATCCCTTTCATGGCTTCTCTAAATATAAATTTGGTCTCGCCATTTTTTATTTTTAATGATGACTGCAAAGAAAAAAGGAATTCAACAAGTCGGTAATCTAAAAAGGGAAGCCTTGTTTCAATAGAAAATGCCATGGAGTTTCTGTCCTCGTATTTTAAAAGATGTTCTAATTTATATTCAAAGTGCTTTAATAATGAATCATTTAATGAATTTGCATCAATGAAATCTCTAAAATATGTGCTTTTTTTCAGATATTTATTTATAAATGATTTATTCACATATTTATTTTCTCTTTTAAATATATATCTTTTAAAAGAGTAAGGCAAAAATAAATACAACATCATCCCGATTTCATAAAAACGTTTATGTTTTTTATAGTAATACATCATTTCTTTTATTAAGGTTAATAATTCACCTTTTTTTAGTAGTTCTTTAAAGTAGTATCCAAAAAAGTATAAGTAACCAGCCAATATTTCATCTCCACCCTGCCCATCTAGTAAGACCTTTAAGCCCTTTTCCCGCGCCAATTTCATAACCTGGAATTGAGTATAAACTTCAACGCCTGGTAATGGTTCTTCCTGATAGTATATAAGATCCATTAAATCCTTCATCAACTTTTCTCCCGATGGAGATACAAAATTTGGCTTTACACTTGTATTTTCAACGACTGCTTCTATGTATTTGCTTTCGTCTATTTCTTTTCCGGGAAAAACAGCTGAAAAAGTATTTAAATTATGGGTGTTTTCGCCATCAGTTAACTTTGCAACAGCGCATACAATGGATGATGAATCAATACCTCCGCTCAAACATGAACCCACTGGCACATCGCTTCTTAATCTTAATTTAACAGAATCAAAAAAAATATCCTTTATCTCATCCATTTTATTTACGCTTGTAGATGTGTTCTCATTATCTTCTTTATGTACTTTTATTTCCCAATATTTTTCCATCTTCAATGTTTTCTCCTTTATATTAAAAATAGCTGAGTTTCCCTTTGGAACCTTATTTATTCCTTTAAAAAATGTCTCATTTGTGTGATCAACAATATTATAAAAAAGACAATCAAAAATAAGCATATCATTAGGTATCCTTTTTACATTATGTTGCAAAATTGCTTTTATTTCGGATGCAAATATAAAATTCTTTCCATCAAAATGATAATACAGTGGCTTTATTCCAAATCTATCTCTTGATAAAAACAATAAATTTTTATTTTTGTCATAAATACAGAATGCCCACATTCAATT
>MNZY01000052.1 GCA_001873845.1 Candidatus Altarchaeum sp. CG2_30_32_3053
TTTAAAATTAAATTTATAATATCCAATTTTAATTTTTAAGCAGATTTTTAAAAAATATATCACAAATTAATTATCCCAACTTAAAGGGATGAGTACCGAGCATTCTCTTTGTGATATATGTGGTGCAATCTCTTTTTATGCCGAGCCGAATTTCGGACAACATCATGCGGATAAAAGAAGTTGCCGAAGGCGATTTGGGCGAAGCGTAGCAAAGCTCTTTATCTGTTGTTGTATGACACGAAGGGCAAGGTTGCGAAGCAACCGCAGAGTTCCGAACCCCGCCTAAATAAACTATCATTTTTACCAATGCATCTTTCCTTCAAGGAATTTACTAATTCCTTGCTCCTTGATTTTTATAAGATTCTTTATGTGTGCCTCTCCATGAGTTGGTTTTAAGAAATCTAACTTTTTACAAGTTTCAAATTCATCACACTGCCAACAACCTTGTATATTTTTCTTCTGACAACACTTTCTAATTTTGCAAAATGGCGGTCCTCCTCCACCTCGACAAGCTCTTTTACACCTGAATTTAACCATAGCACCTAAAACTTCGTAACACTGATGATAATTTTGAAATTCTTTTGAGAACTTTGAGAATTCCATGTAATTCTGATTAAGTTTTGCTTCTCTTAACTTTTTTCTCAAATCTCTAGCTAAGTTAGCAATCTCACCTTTATAGAAAAAACAATCACCACAATGAAGTCCACAATATGCAACCAAATTTTTATCTTGTTTACTCATTTTGCTACACTTCCTGGACAAATAAATCTCATCTTGCACTTTTCACAAGATTTTTTATGGATAAAGAAGTTTACACCACTCAAAATAATGAATATGACTAGTAACAGGCTGAAAGTTATGGAAAACCAGTTTAATGTCAAAACAATAATCATTCCAATGAGTGGGAAAAACATTGCCAACATCCATGACATACCTGCAAGTTTTCCACCAAATTCATAGTTCCCGGAATTTTTCTTGAATAAACATGCTGCTAATTTCCCCCATCCTGTACCACAAATTTTTCCATAATAGAAACAATGCGTGCATATATGTTTTCTTAAAACAAAAATGAGCATTACGGTAATAAAGGTGATAAAAATAATTGAAACTATAGGAACATCTGCGATTTGCAGGGGATACATCCCAATAAAAGCAATTGCAAAATAAATCACAAAAAACAAATTCTGTCCAACAGCACCTAATAATGAATATTTCTCAAGACCTTTTTCGTATAATTTCTGTTGGTTCATATTTTTAATCTCCTATTAAATTATTTTTGCCGTTTGAGTATTTTCCTTTTTAAAAAGGCGGTTTCGGAATTTCAGATAACGACTCCGGCATAAAAGAAGCCCAGCCCTCTATACATCTTGATTTTATTTCTAAACTACCGAAAGCACCAATAATCATGTTTCTATCTTCCAATTTTTGCTCACGGATTAGATGGCTGGGGCAGAGTTCCGAACCCCACCTACTATTTCATGTTATATCTTCCTCCTCTCTAAGTTTTAGAGACGCCTTATGCAGGCTTTTTATTAACGATGGATGGAACGCACGATATTTATCCACCGGCACTGCATGTGATTTCTTGGTGCACATTTTAAATAAAAATATTAATTTACTAATTAAATTTTGGATATTAAGTTCAAAAGTTTCCCATTTCAATTTATAGTTCTTGTTATCAATTTTATTTGATAATCCCTTTAAATTGGGATAATTAATTTGTGAGATATTTTTTAAAAATCTACTAAAAAAATATTTTTTTAGTAAATAAATTTTTCGATCCTGTAAAGAGGAGCCAAAGACATCAAATATCTTTGAAAATATCATTTAAAAATCCCAGGACTTACGCATTCTAAACTTTTTTAATATAATTAATTAAATAGATTAATTAGTGTC
>MNZY01000191.1 GCA_001873845.1 Candidatus Altarchaeum sp. CG2_30_32_3053
AGTAGATTTTATTTAATTAAAATTTAATATTTATTTATAGTGAAAATTTCAACTTTTGATTATTTATTTTGAACATCAATATTACATATTATGATTTAAAGAATAAATATATGGATAAAAACAATATTATCAAAAGATGTCAAAATGGCTATAATTAAAATTTAATATTTATTTAATTACAAAAAATTACAAAAATTATAATATTTATTCATAATATTTAATTAATTTATTTTATTTAATTTATAATTAATTTATAATATTTAATTTATAACAATTTAAAATAAAATAAAAATGGCCTCAGGTAAAAATTTATCAGGTATTTTGGGCGTTGTAGTAGCAATCGTAGTGTCAGGTTTTGTAATTGGTTTGATGTTTTCAACAAATGTTTTTAGTGAAAATACTTTAAATGAGTGGAAAACTGATACATTCTGTAGTTATAATGCAAAAAGCAACACGACACCGGAATATTCAAACTGTATAAAACTAAGCAATGTGATTATGGTTTATTCATCTAAAAATTTTGTGTTTGTTTCTACAAAAGACGCAGAATTCGGAAGTGTCAGTTTATATGTCATTGACATGCAGGATAAAAATCTGATAGACAACAAATTTATTTATGATAAGGAAGTCACCCCGATAGTTAAATATAAAAATATTATTTCTTTATCAGGAAATCCAACTGCAATGTGTGCAGACGGAAATTTATTTGCTTACGGAACAAGCAATTATGATTTTGCATTATTTGACGGTTCTACCAGAGTTATGGCGAAAAATTTAGGCAGAAAGATTGCATCCTGCGATATTAACAAGGGAAATGCAGCAGCATGTGTGGGAAATAGTGTTTATGTTATGGATGCGCTGGGGGATGTCAGATGGAATAAAGAAGTAAAAGGATGCAGGAATGTAAAAATTTTAAATAACAATGTCTTTGTGGTAGCTGACGATGGATTTTTTGTATTTTCAGCGGAAGGTGCAGAAATTTTTTCAAAGGATATAAAAATTAAAGATATGTCCGGAACCGATAAAGTGGCGGTAGCAAGTTCAAACGGAATTTATACTTATGACGAAAATTCAAAGAATTTAAATAAAATAATAACGGATGAAGCGATTGCCGGAATTGCTGGACTGAATAAGGCAATTGCTTATGTAACACAAATAACATTCAGAGTAGTGGGCTATAATAAATCAGTTGTTTATGAATACATTATGAAACCCGACGAATACATTCTTTCCATGAGCGGAAATAAAAATCATGTTGCTGTTTTAACCAGTGTTACGGATCCCGATATGATTATTGCAGAGGTGACTGACGGAGGTCTGTCATCAGTAAAGAAACTTACACCGGACGATGTAAATAATAAGGCGAAATTTTACAATGTAAAAGATGGAATGCTGATTGTTGCATTTCCGGATAATATTATTGAGTTTAAAAATTTTGCCGGAATTTCAGCAAGCGAATTAATTGCAAAAGGAGAAAAAATATTAAGCGATATTACAGGTATTGGTGCAACATATGAGGATATAATTCAAATAGATAATTTATTGAAGGAAATGAAAAAGGAATTAAATGAAGGCAATTATGAAAAGGTATCTGAAATAGCAAAGAATTTGAAAACAAAAGAAACAGCGATTGGAAATTCATATATATTGGAAGAAAAAAAACAGACGGATAATTTACTGGAAATGGCAAGTGAGAAAGGTATGATGCTTACAACAGGAACAAAATTGAGATACGATAATGCAATGGAAAAAATGCATGCGGGCAATTATAAAGGTGCTATCAGTGACTTTAAAGGTGTCAGAACAGAAACCGAGCAGTTTGTCAGGGATAAGATCCAGGTTGTATTGGAGGATGCTGAAAAGAGAAAGGCAGCACTGGAAAAATTTGCAGTGTCAACAGCAAACATTGCCAAACTTGCCAAAGAAATAAATTCGGAAAAAGATTATGTTGACGCATTTACACTTTTAGATGATGTTAAAGAACTTGAAGGCCTGACAAAAGAAAGAATAAAAGAACTATTTGATGATGCAGAAAAGGCAAAGGAAGAAGCAATTAAGCCATGGTTGATGTTTGGGGCTGATGTTAGAGAGATAAAAGACAAAATTCAGGAAGCACAGATAGCAGAATGTGAAAAGGACTACGAAAAGACAGTAAAAACATTATCCGCGGCAACAAAGGAAGCAAAAGACTATGATGTAATTTCAAAAGCACAGGATGTCTGTGTTATTGCAATTGTTGTGGGAATAATTGTATTGATCGTTTTATTCATAAGAAGGCCAAAGATAAAGGAGGAATAAATAATCAGAATTATTTTAATTTAGATATTTAATTCAAATTTAAAAAAGAAAAAAATAAAAAAAATAAAAATCCGAAAAGATGAATACGAAAGTTCTTTTATACGGGCTGATAGTAATACTGGCACTTTCTCTGATTTTTGGGTATTTTGTACTGGTTCAAACAGCATGGAGTTTGGAAGGAAAGGTTATTGATTATAATGGAAAACCGGTTCCACACGCCACAGTAACATTCACGAATTATGAAGAGGCATTTAAACTAACTACTGATGAAGAAGGACATTATGTTATTCTCAACAACATGCTTAAGACAATGGAAGAAGGAAAGTATCATGTGATAGCAACAAAAAGTATTAATAAAATGGACTTTGTAGGATATGAAGGTGATTATGATGTTGAGAAAAAAAATGCAAAATTTGACATATATTTTAAAAACAAAAATGCTCTAGGTGTCCATCAGCACATATTAGATATAATGGAGAGAAAATTTGGTGACTTGCGTCCAACTTCTTCTCCAAGCGAGCCAGAGTCAGCAAAAATGAAATACGAGTCAAAAAGCGAGGCGGCAAAAGATACCGTTGATTTGAATGACTTGGGGGATTATTATGTTGAATTAAGTGAAGATAAAAGTAATGGAAATGTGGTTCATATTAATTTAAAATACGGCGGCAAAATTGTGGAAGAAGGATATATAATTTTAGACTGTGGTTTATTTATGGGGTGGACACGACCGGAAGGGTATCACGAAGAATTATGGAACAGTATAGGACTGGATGAAGTTAAAAATACCTTAACAAAAGATGACGGAGTTATTAAGATATGGACAAAATATACATGGCTGGAATCAGGAGACAGATTCAGTGATGTTATAATTTCTCCTTTAAATGTATTTAATCAGAGAACAGGAAAGAATAAAGCGTTTTTCTCATTTATAGATGGCCTGGGATATAAATTTACAGAAGCACGACCAAAACCAAGCGGTGATGAAGAAGGTGGAGGTGGTGGGGCATCAGGGGGACCAGGACTTCCGGAATGTGTAGAGGCAGATTTAAGCGGACTGGAAGAATATACTATTTATGTAGAAAGAAAAGGAATAAATAAGGTCTGTATAAATTTAATGAAAGGTAATGAACTTATGGAAAAGGCGATGTGTATCAATGATACAAACTTTTGGAAGAATGAAGGAGAAAGTATTAACGATCTCTACAGACCATGGGGAATGTTTACCGACTTAAAAAATACGATTGGAATTGTTGGGGTTGGAAAACTTATTGATAAGAACACTATTGAATTAAGTAAAGATGATGGAATAATATATATACGAAATGGTGAAGGTTGTAAAGATTGTTCGGATCCAACTATTTCTTCTAAAAGTGCGTTTGACAGGAACTTTGTGATTGTCTTACGGGAGCATAAGGACGACAAAGAGATACTTTGGTACAAAGAGAAGTGGATGCTGGAATCGAGATAAATTTAAAAATTTCAATGTATTATAAATTTTAACAAGATAAACAAAATGGAAAAAAAAGCAAAAAATACATTAATATTTGCAGGAATAACTTTGATGTTTATTTTTGGCATAACTGGTTTAGTATATGCAGATGAAGGAAAATGTCCAAAGTTATCAAATTATGTTGAACACACTTATTTTATTCACGATGAGATGGAGAATAATTTTGTGGAATTTGACATTTCAGTAGATAAACAATCAGGATATTTGTTTTGCTGGGATGATGTTTCTGAAAACAATACGGAGTTCATGAAATTTTTAAAGGATAAATTCGATATAGTTTTGGTGGCAGAAAATGGAACCATCAATAAAAAAGGTGATGAAATAAATTTTACTTTTAATGTGAAAAACAATGCTACTATTAAACGATTTCCTATGACAACTGTGAGATACGAATTTGAAAGTGTGAAAAACAATAATGTTGCTACTGTTACTATGGCCTTTAAACTTAATAAAACAAAAAAGGAGGTAACTTTAGAAGAAATTACTAATGGAATTAATATATTTAAACACATTATAGAGAAGGACAAAAATAAAAACATTTTAACAGAACACGTTTTTAGAGAGAATATCCGAGAGAAATACCTTTTAAAAGAGGAGAACGGCAAGAGAGTATATTTAGCAGACATATTGGTTCCCATATATGTTTATATTGATAAGCCGTTTGTTCAGCAGATGTTTGTAATAAATCTCACACAAAAAGACAATGACGGCGGATATTCTGACCATGTCCGGTTAAATTTAAGAGATACAATCGTTTCAGAAATTTATCTCAATCGTCCGGGAATACATACATTGCTGATTACAACAGATGCACACTATTACAGCGAAGATATATCAAATTTGTGTGATTCCCCTTATCCCTGTAACGCATTGCCTCATCCGTGCAGTAAGAGTGACAGGATATTAAAACACATAAAGGTTATTTCAAAAGACAAACATTATGGAATTATTTATAAACTCATTGGATTAAAGAATATAAATGAGGACATTTCTTATCTTGAAAAGCCAATAACAACAGGAAATTTTACGGAAGAATATAACTGGAAGTTGTTTTTACTTTCAAACAGTTCCGCACTTAAACTTAATGATGAGCATACAAAAGAAGTAACAGAAAATGCAACAGAAACAACAAAGAAATTTACCAGCGCGGTTGTTGTAGAAGGAACTGTTTATGATAAAGATGCAAATCCGGTAAAAGGCGCTGAAGTGGGAGTTTATATCGTTGGAATTGAACCATATGTTATACATATTATGACAATAACAGACGAAGAAGGTAAATTTAAAATTTATCACGAACCAGCAGGACAATATATTTACCGGCTGCCTAAAATAGAAGCATTTAATCCCAATGATAAATTTGATGATGAATTGTATTACGGGGTTGTTTATTCAGGATTATCAGATAGTGTTGATATGAATGTACTTCCAAAGAGCCCTCCTGAGGAAAAAGAGCCATCATTTCCCATTGTTGAAACATTAATTATCGGAGTGTTGATAGGAGCATTTTTAACGCTTTTTGGAACAGGGTATCTTACTAAAATAATAGATGCATTTAAAGGAAGGAAAAAAGAAGAGTATAAAGGTGCACATTAATTACACATTGATATGTATTTTTAGTATATTTCTAAAAATTTCAAAAATTAAAATTTAACAAAATGAAGGTAGTTACTTTTATAAACGATTTTTTCGGGTTTCCTTATATGGATGAATGTAACAACAGTGAAGAGTTTAGTACCAAAATTCCCAAGTTGCTCAATAAGGCAAAAAAGGAAATACTAATTACCAGTATGCTTTCAAGGGACTTTTATGAAAAAAATGAAATAAAAGAAGCAATATCAAATGCAATAAAAAGAGAAGCAAGTATTAAAATAATTTTAGACCATAAAGCTAATAATGATAATCTTCCTTCTTGGTTAATTGACGAAGCAAAAAGTGGTAAAATAAAGATAAAAAAGAGCAAGAATAACATTCCTCACAGTATAGTTGTTGATAAAGAAAATGTAAGAGTTGAAAAGGAACACGAAGCAGAAAAGTGGGAAAACGCAACAAATATAATCGCTTATAATAATGCTGTTGAAGGATTGAAGTGGAGGTGTTATTTTTATGGTTTATGGGAAAGCGATGAAGTTGAAGAGTATTCTCCTTAAAATGCAAGAGAATTTTGCAGGGTCTATTTTAATTTTTGCCTGGGTTAGTTTTGCTATTATCTCTACATTAGTTAATTTTTCACATGAAAGATACAAAAAAGCTACCGAAGATCTTAAAAAAAATTATGAACATTTACCATCTTTAGACAAAGAGGAATATCAGATTCTGAAGTTAACTGCCCTACAAGCATACATAATAAGATATTGGATGCATCTTTTTTCTGTTTCTATTCTTTACTTATCCGGTGCATTTAGTATTAGTTTATATATCTTACTCCCTTCACTTGGCTGGGATATACCCTTAATATATCAATTTTCATGCATAGTTATTACTTTTTCAACATTATTTTTCCTCATAATTTTTTTATTTGTATTGTGGAAAGTCTTTACTAAAATCATCATGGCCAGAAAAATTACTGCATAGACAGACGCAATCAAATAGTAACACTTATATTTTTAATGAGCGAAGTGAATAAATGAAGTTCAACAGGTCTAAAAATCTAATGAAATCAAACAGGTCTAAAAATCTAATGAAATCAAAATACCAGTCCTGGGACAATCCGAGATGTGAAATTTTAAAGGCAATGTCCAAACATCATCCGATGTCAAAAAATTTATGTTTAATTTGTAAAGGTGGAAGATTGCTTTGCGGAAGGTCGTGTTGTCCTTTAATTAAGAAAGTCATAATTCAGGAACCACTACAAAATAAAATTCGGACAGTAATGTTTGGAAAATCGCCTTCTATTTTTGTCGGGTGGAAAAATTATCCGGACATTTTTGTCGGCCCTTTAACTTGTTTGGATAGCGAAAAGGCAGGGATTTCTGACAATCCGTCTTTGCTTTACGGAGCAAATTTTGACGAAATTATAAAAATCAGGTCGCTGCTTGTCAGAGGAATGGTCAGGCAGAATGTCAGGGAAATTTCAAATTTTTCCGAAAAGAACAAAGAAATTGCCCTGTCAGTCAAACCGATTGATATTGAGACAAAGTTTAAATCGCTGCCGGAATTTAAAGTAACATTTTCGCCGATTTCACAGCCGATGGGACCTACTGGCGAACTGATGGATTTAAAAATTGTAGAAAATCCGAAAATTCCCAAAAGTGTTGATGAGGTTATTGATGAAAATTTAAACGCCGCAAACACCTTAAAAATTTTATTCGTAGAGAGAAATTTTGACATTTATTATCTGATAAAGGCATTTTCTTCAGGTGCATTTGGAATAAAAGAGAAAAGATTAGTCCCAACAAGATGGAGCATAACAGCAACCGATGACCTTCTCGGAAAAATTTTTATTAAGGAAATTAAAGAATACGAAAAGCTCGCAGAAATTACTGTTTTTTCAAATGAATATTTGGACAATCATTTTGAAATTTTGCTTATTCCTGGAAAATGGGAATTTGAGCAGTTTGAAGCGTGGGCACCGGAAACATTATGGACAAAAGGAATGAATGACTACGCAATAAATTTGGAGGCAGAGTATTATAAAGGGAGAAACGATTATGCAATTAAAGAAGGAGGAGGTTATTATGCGGCACGACTTGCCGTTCTGGAATATTTAAGGAAGATAAAGAAACAGGCAAGAGTAATTATTTTCAGGGAAATTTATGAGGGTTATATTATGCCTGTCGGGGTTTGGGAGGTGAGAGAAAATGTGAGAAATGCGTTTAAAAACAAGGACAGAAAATTTGCGGGTTTAAATGATGCGTTGAAGGACATAGCAAAATATTTGAAGGTTCCGATGAGAGAGTATTTAAAGAGAAGTGAAATTATGGTGCAGAAACGGCTGGAAATTTAGAATCATTAAAAATTTATGCACGTTGTTAAAAAATTTGGTACTCCTCCCTTTAAATTATAGTAAATTTGCTAACTTTTTGCACCGTTATCAAATTTACGAGTATAGTCATTTTACTGCAAAAAGTCAGTAAAATGACTATAACCTCACTTCGTTCGTAGAGTAGGAGGTGGCACTTAAGCCACCGTCCCCTCATTCAAACCGCACATACGGCTTTCCCGTATACGGCTTTCCTCTGTAGTTGCCCCTTAGCAGGGAGTAAGTTTTAACTTACCATTTGACTTCAACCTTCTCACTTAGCACACGGCAGGATTGTTTGTTGTTAGCCTTATAACCTCTATGTCGGACTTATTCCGTGAATCGTGCAAATTTAATTTCTAAATTCTAATCCTCTCATAAATATTAAAAATGAGAGGAATTAACAAATCTGTAGTTTATAAGGGTTATGTAGCATATGAAAGTAGGCCACTTTTATTCTTGTGAATTATTAATTAGTGTCCATCCGTAAAGTATAAAATTTTGAAAAAATTTTAACTTTTTCAAGGTAAATTATTATGTTTTTGACAAAAATT
>MNZY01000112.1 GCA_001873845.1 Candidatus Altarchaeum sp. CG2_30_32_3053
TTTTTTAAAAATCTGCTTAAAAATTAAAATTGGATATTATAAATTTAATTTTAAACATTACAGGACATACACAAAACAAATATGAATTCTTGACTTTTTATGTTCATTTACGAAATAATCTAAGTAAGTCCTATAACTTATAAAAATAATAGTAAAAAAACAAATATATAATTATCCCAAATTTAGTGGGGCAGCACCAGATTTTAAAATACTGAAACCGTTGGTTTCAATCTTTAAGAATTTACGAAATTTTTAAATGAGAGCGAAGCGAACTTATCTTTAACTCTCCTTGTAACTGCTGTATATTACTATGCCTCCTAATCAACCAGTTGCCTTTATCTCTCACGAAACAAGCCAATCAATTCATTGGTGGGTGATTGACTTCTGTTTCCGGCATTTTGACTATTTGTTATTTTTCCTGTTCGTCTTTTTTATCATCATGACCTTCTACTGCACTCATTAAAATTTTTTGCGGTGCCTTTTCTTTCCTAATTTTTTTAATAACTGTTGCAGGACCGATAACAGTAATTCCTTTTCTAATACCGAGCAGAGCAGTGGCAATCTTTGAAGCGAATGACCTGTTTTCCTCGCCTAATGTTGCCACTTCTACACCTTTAAATTTCTCGTCAACGCTAATCATTGTTTCTTCTATTAACTTCGCCTCTTCAAGTGAAGTCAAAGGTTCTTCTAGTATTAAAATTTTACCCTCTTTAATTTTGTATAAAATAAAACTTATCTTCTCATGACCTTTTTTTTCTTTAATCATATTGGATGACAAAAACTCTATTTCCAGTGCCATTGTTTTGTTATTCGATGATATTTAGGATTTATTAAATTTATTAAATTATAATATTTTAAATTATAATATTTTATGCGTATTTTGCTATTGCGTTGTAAAGTTTATCTATGTTTGTTCCTTCTTTTGCGGATATTGCAACAATACCGTGCTGGGGAAAAGCGTTCTTAATTCTGTCAACATTTGCATTTTTTAAGTCAATCTTGTTTGCCACGAGTATTACAGGAATTTTCCTTGCCTCAAAATTTCCGATGATAGTAATATTTGTCTGGGTGTATGGGTCAAGAGACGCATCAAAAATAACAATTGCAACATCTACATTTTCAAGCCATTTTATGGCTTCAATAATTCCACAGGTTGCCTCTTTTGCGCGTTGTTTTGCTTCTTCCTCGCTCATCTTATGGTCCTTTACAAACTCTTCAAAATCAACCTTTGTGGCAATTCCGGGCATATCAAGTAAATCCATTTCTATTTTTCTGGCACCCACTCGCACTATAACTTTTTCTTTTTTTTGTACCCCTCTTGTTTCGTGGGGAATTTCAGAAACCTTTCCAATTTCTGCCCCTGTCCAATCAATTGAAATTTTATTCGCCAAAGTCGTCTTTCCTGCATTCGGAGGCCCGTAAAAACCTAATTTGACCGTCTTCTTTCTTCCAAACCAGTTCTTAAACCACCGTTTAAGCCATGCAAAAACCATTTTATATTTATCTGACAATATTATATTTATTTAACTAATAATCTAAACTAATAATTAAAAATCTCGTATAATAAGCTGCGGTAGAAACGAACCCGGATAAATTTATTTTACCTTCATTTATATTTATTCATTTCTACATTTAATAATTTAAATTTTTCCTAAATATTATTTTATTTTTTTACCATTTTATTTTAAATTATTTTTTTTTATTTTTTTACATTTTTAATTTCTATCGGTTCGGACAGGTCTTCCG
>MNZY01000163.1 GCA_001873845.1 Candidatus Altarchaeum sp. CG2_30_32_3053
TTTGATATTAAATAAATAATTAAATTTTGATATTAAATAAATAATTAAATTTTGATATTAAATAAATATAAAAAACAAACAAATAAATTTAAAATTTTTTCCCCGTAATTCTTTTATACATTTCCACATACAAATCTCCTGCCTTTTTTATCATATCCTTTGGTAAAGGCGGAATTAATGGCTCGCTTAAATTTTTCTCTCTCTGCGCATAAAGAAAGTCCCTGTAGCTGAATTTTTCATTACATTTCGGACAAATGTGTAATAAATTTTCATAATACTGCCTGACAAATTCCTTGCTTAATTCAGTGAAATTTTCCTTTTTATATTCTTCCGCATCCCAAAATCTGTCCTCATCGGGCGTTCCGAATGTATCAATAAGTAAAATTTCTTTGTTCCGTCTCCCAAATTCCTTTTTTCCGTCAACATGGATTAAATTTCCCTTCTCCACCTGCTTTTCAATTACCTTATCTATCTTTAATATTGTTTCTTTAATATTTTCCAGATCACTCCTCTTTAACTTTGAAATTTCCATTGCCTCTTCTTCGGTAATTAAGCGGTCGTATTTCTCAAATTTTGTCGTGATTTCAACGATTGGCTCGCTGAATTTCTCCCCGTATTTTCCTCCGTGCTTTTTGTAATAAGAGCCGGCGCTGTAATACCTGACTATAAATTCAAGAGGAATTACATCTGTCTTTTTAACCAACATCTCGTCTGATCTGGTCCCGCTTCTGTCATCCGGAACATATTGTGTTGGACAAATATTCTCTTTCTCAACTCTGTCAAACCAGAATTTTGCAATTCTGCACAGCACTTCTCCTTTTGTTGTAATCTCGCTTGGAATTATCTGGTCAAACACAGAGATTCTGTTCGAAAATTTAAATTTCAGATTATCTCCTGACTCATAAATATCCTTGACCTTTCCGCTTTTTAAAAATTTTTCAGTATTTAAAAATTTTTCCATTTTTAAAGGTTAAAACGATTTTTTAAAATGAATCACATTAAATTTTCTTCTGCAAACCTGACTCCGTTTCTAAAAATTTCAGTTCCAATGGGAAATTTATTGCTGTTAAATTTCCACAATGGATTATTTTCAGGACAATTATATGCCTCGGGATGCGGCATCAGTCCAAAAAGACGCCCTGTCCTGTCGCAAATTCCGGCAATATTTTCAACAGAACCGTTGGGATTGTCAGGATATCCCACAAAATTTCCGTTTTCATCAGCATATTGCATAACGATCTGTTCGTTTTCCTTGATTTTTGTTAAAATTTTGTTTTCGCAGAAAAATTTTCCCTCGCCGTGTCTGACCGGAAGGAATAATTTACTTAAATTATTTGTCCACACACATTTTGATTTTTTATTGATCTTTAAATAAACCCATCTGTCCTCAAATTTTCCTGAATCGTTAAAGGTTAATGCTGCCTGTTGTGCTTTATGAGCAGCATGTTCTGAATCACTGATTCCAGGCAATATTCCTGATTTAACCAGAACCTGAAATCCGTTACAAATACCAAGAACTAAATTTCCTCCCTCTATGAATTTGTAAATTTCATCTGTTTTAAATTTGAGTTTGTTTGCCAAAACCCTCCCGCTTGCAATATCGTCTCCGAAAGAAAATCCGCCCGGAAATACCAGAATCTGATACTTCATAAGATCTTTTGTATTGCTTAAAAGGTCGTTTATGTGTACAATTTCCACATCGGAATTACCTTTTTTTAAACAGTAAGCGGTCTCATTCTCACAGTTAATTCCATAGCCCGAAAGCACAATTGTTTTTACTTTTTTCACTTTGTATAGTTTTTTGTATTTGTTTAGCTGTTTAAAAAATTAAATGTGAAAAGTGTGAAAAAATAACTACAAAATCAAATATGGCGAGGTAAAATCCAGTTATCTAAACAAATACAATTTTTTTATACCCTTATTTTTCTTTAATCTATCAAAATTTTTGTGACCTTTTTTAGAAATTCCTACAATAATATAATGTCATTATTTGTATAACTAAATTTTGTTATAGTATTATGACCATAATGTTCAGCTAAAAGGACCAATAATGGACCTGTATCAATTACTATCTCTTTTGGATCTATATCAAATTTGTTCATTTTCTATTCTTTTAACGGATGTTACCTCTCCGTTAAAACCCACCGTAATATCGTATGTCTCTTTTCTATCACCAAAAAGATTTTCTTTAAAATCACATATTATTTTGTAGCCCTTTGCTCGGGTCCCTTCCCCTCCAGACAACTCTTGAACAGAAATCACACCAAAATCCATCCAGTCAATTAATTCCCTCGTTCCCATTTTTATTTCTGCTCCTTTAACCTTTCTAAAAAACTCTTTAACTATTTCTACTGCTTCTTTTGCATCTTTTACTTTTGCATCAGTTATGTTTTCCATTTTTATAAACCCGCGGGTTTTATGCCTCAACAATCTTTCTTATTTCTTCTGCCTTAATAAATGCAATATCCACACATTGATTTATTTCTTCAATTGTCCATTTTCCCTTTCCTCCTTTTTGCATCGCATTTATTGTATCTGTTGTTGTAACTGTCAGCCGCGCATCCATTGCCGTTTCTTCATCTGAATTAAGATCAAGTAAAATTTTATTATCTACTTTTGTAAAGGTTATAGGAATTGCTGTTTTCACAATAGGAAGTCCTCCTACAAATTCATTTCTTATTATCTTTCCGTTTTCGTATTTCGGAAGTTTCGTATCAAGCAATGCCGCCATTGCCGCAATTCCACTCGCATCTATAAGATTTCCGTCATCATTTATTATGTGAATATCTATAAGCACTATCCAGACCTTTTTTGTTACATTTCCGTCACTATCAGTACTTTCACTATTCGGCACTGTCATCTGGGTAGCTGTTATTGTTTTTGATTCTCTTATTCCTCTGTCTACAACCCTTGCCAGTTCTATTGCAGCAGGTGTAGGCGGACCGGAACCAAACGAAGGAGATGCAATAGGTCTGAACTCAGCACCAATAGTTATAACCCCTTCGTCGGGGGTATCGGGAAATGGTGTTCCCACATCTATCTTTACCCCTACAAGTACCTCAGTATCACCTATTTTTACATAAGCAGAGCCCTCTGCTTTTCCTTCAACAAATCCCTTTTTTATAGAAATTTTTCTGTATTCATCAAATTTCCTTTCGTCTATTCTTTTATTCTTTTTAATAACATTAAGAACATAGTCTCTTTTTAGTTGTGCTTCAACATCCATCTTTTATGATTAATTAATAATTTGTAAAATTTTAAATTTGTATTTTTATACCGTAGTTTTAAATTTTATACTGTTAGTTTTATACCGTAGTTTTAAATTTTATACTGTAGTTTTAAATTTTATACTGTTAGTTTTATACTGTAGTTTTAAATTTTATACTGTAGTTTTAAATCTTTTGTTTTGTCATCCCTTTTCTGTGTATCCATATAGCCAATCCGGCAATGCAGACAATAACAACAAACAAAACGCTTGTTATAAAATTTATCGGAACATTAAAATTTTTATCAAAGAAATACAACATTACAAAAGGAGTAAATCCCAGTATCACACTTAATCCAAGCCGTTCAATTATCTCAATTTCATCCCTCTTCGGAAAAATTGCGAGTGTCAGACAAAATCCGCTGATTACTACAATTCCGATAATTATTACTGCGCTGTAAAGGACTTCAAATAAAGTCATCGGGTCGTGCAAAAATGCCATTTTACTTATATTAATTATTTATTAAATTTTTTATTAAAATTATAAAACAAATTAAAAGCCCATAACTAAATTTATTTATCTGATTTATTTTATATGATTTGCATAACTAAATTTATTTATCTGATTTATTTTATCTGATTTATTTTATCTGATTGACATTATCTTCTGTCTCTTTTTACCCATATATTTCTATTTCAAACCTACTGATTTTTCTTCCGGTCCTCAATACTGTGTTTTTTTCGTATTTGCCGAGATATTCTCTTATTGAGATAAAATTTTTGCCTTCATCATAGCCATCATAGCATTGAACATCGGTCCCCACCTTAACTTCCGTATAGCCTGCTGTATTCGTTGCCGTTGTCTTTCTCTTTGATTCAACAAAAATTTTCCGGTTATTTATCAGATTCCACCCGTTGTTAATGTTTCCTGCTGGGATAAAAATTTCTTCATTGAACAGGATAAATCTCGGCTCATCAACGAGCAGCCATTTTTTCTTTCCGTCTTTCATTTCAAGCAGGCACTCATCCCACATCCCTCCTCCCCATTCGTATCTGACTTGTCCCAAATTTTCAAACTCATCATCAAAAATTTCTCCTACACTTCCGACTTTAAATGTCAGAGGACTGTCAAGATCCAGGGTTGTTTTATCATCCTTTTTTCTTTTCCACATTTCAAAATCAAGCGTCCTCTTAATCTTCTTAAATATGCTCATTTTGTTAAATTTATAAATTTTTTGTTATCAGTAATAAAATAAATTAAGAAAAGAATGTTATTTTATTTTAATTTCTCAATTGTTTAAATTTAATTTAAATTTAATTTAAAAATGAAGAAAATTTTATTATTAATTTTATTATTGTTCGTTTGTTTCAGTTACTGCTTAATTTATACGATAAACAATGCATGTGCAGAAGGTGACATAGTTAATGATTTGAGAAATTTAAATCCCGCGGCAGGCCTTGAATACGCAGAGGTTGATAATATGAAGCAGGTTGTATTGATAATGCTTTACACAACCGAAAGGAAAAATTTATCACAAGATATGCAGATTTTTGCATCGGAAACAAAAAATTTTCTCGTTGAGTTTAATAAGATTTATCTTGGCAGTAAAAAAGGCGATTTAACCGCAAAGGAATCAGCAATAAGGGATTGTGCAAATTTAAGGACACAAATCCCAAAAAATCCGAAATATATTGAAGAGATAGATGCAGTAGAAAGTGCTAATGTGCTGCTCAACAAATTTATTTATGATAACGCGATGTTCTTTGAAAATCTGGGAAACAATGAAAATATAACTAGAAAAAAAATTTCTTACTACAAAAACGCATCGCTGGGTTATGAACTTTGCGAAGAAGGAATTCTAGCAACATCTTTAAAGGTCTTGGCAGAGGAAACAGAAAAAAAATATAATAAAGATATGACAAAGGCAGATGGATTGGTAAAAAACGGTTTGAGCGAATTAAATCTGACAAATATAACAACAGGGAATGTTGAAAATGTGAGTATGAGTGAAAAAATTGATGCAATTGTTAAATTCGGTTCCGCACGGGAAAAATTTAGCGATGCATCAACAATTTATAAATCACACAATGAAGATGAACTGGCAAATGAGTGCAAAGAAAAAACTGATGAAATTGACAAAATTATGCCTGCCCTTCAGAGTGATGCTTTTGGATTTTTATTTCTGATTTCCATGGCATTTTTTTTGGTGATAACATATCTGTTTTTAAGAATAAGCGAATGGAAAAAGGCGATATATGATGTATCTCTTGGCGATGAAATTCTGGGGAAGGTATAAAACAGAAAATTTTTGGTTACACTGCTGCCAGAAAATGGTTAATGATTGAGTGCCAAATAGAAGTAGGCCACTTATATTTTTGTAAATTATCAATTGATAGAAAAAACAAAGCTTAAAAATATCAAAAATTGTTAATGAAAACTTTTCATTCGGAAATACTGATCTTGAATAAATTAAGTTCTGTCCATTTTACACTTGAAATTTTAGTCCGTCAAAATTTTTACATTTCTGCCTTCAACATTTATTTTGTTTTCCGAAAATAATTTTATTGCCTCAACAAATGCCTCTTGCTCTAAATTTTGAACCTTTTCTTTTAATGTGTTTTCATTGTCTGTGTCATCAACCTCGCATGTTTTTTGAATTATTATCGGACCTCCGTCAACACTTTCATCAGCAAAATGTAAAGTGCATCCTGTAATTTTACATCCATAATCAAGAACCGCTTTATGAACATTTTTGTCCATTCCGCCGGCAAATGCGGGAAGTAAAGAAGGGTGGATATTCATTATTTTAAATTTGTAAGCGTCAATAAATTTTTTGCTTAAAATTTTCATATATCCGATAAGCAAAATCAGTTCAATATTCCTTTTCTTCAATTCTGTAATTATTTTTTCATCATACTCTTCTCTGCTCATTCCCGCGGAATCTATGAACATGCTTTCAATTCCGTTATTTCTAGCCCTTTCAAGTGCATACGCATCCCTCCTGCTGCTGAGCAAAATTTTAATCTCTGCATCTAAATTTCCATGCTCTATTGCATCAATTATTCCCTGCATATCAGTTGCTCTTGTTGATGCAAGAACAGCAATTTTTAGTGCCATAACTTTGTATTATTTAAAGGTATAAATAATTATTTAAGTAATGAAAAATTAAATAAATAAAGTAATGAAAAATTAAATAAAAGTAATGAAAAATTAAATAAAAGTAATGAAAAATTAAATAAATAAAAACAATAAATTCAAAATGTCAAAAATAGTCCTTTATTCGCATCAGGACATCGCAGGAGAAAATATATCAAAATTTTTAGATAAGGGCATCAACATTATTTTTGGAATTGATGAAAAGGTCATAAATTTAAACGACTTGCCTGCTAAAATTTACGATATCGTTAATGATAAAATTGACTTAATAATCGTTGCATCCCGGCACAAATCCGAATCAAAAAAGCAAACGCTTTGCGTTCATTCTCCAGGAAATTTCAGCGATGCAAAACTCGGAGGGGATGAAAAATGTCTTTCAATTGCACCTGCATTGTCCATAAGAGAAGCACTTATTGAATTTAAAAAACAACGGGAACAACGGCAAAATCTTTCAAAATATGATGTAACACTTGAAGTTACCCATCACGGACCAACATTAAATTTTCCAATTGTATTTGTTGAGGTCGGAAGCTGTGAAGATTCGTGGAACGATTTAAATGCCTGTGAAGCAGCAGGCAAGGTAATAAAAAGGATGTGTGATATTGATATAAATTTAAATAAAAAAAATAAAAAAAATATAAAGGTTGCGATAGGCATCGGTGGAAATCATTATGCGAGCAAATTTACAAAAATTTTGCTAAACAAAGACATCGCTTTCGGACACATAATGCCTAAGTATAATTTCAATGAAGAAATGATTGAAGAAATGATTTCTAAAACAATTCCGAAACCGGAAATTACATTGATTGACTGGAACGGATTAAACGGCGAACAGAGAAACAATACAATAAAAAGGTTAGAACAGGCAAATTTAGAGTGGAGAAAGGTCTGAAATGCAATTCTATAGTAATAAACGGTCTAAATTCTAAATTTTTAAATTTTTAAATTCTTTATCAAAAATATTATATGTTTCACCATCATAAAGCACAACGAAAATTTCTCTTAAATCTGTATCCTTGGTTTTAACATATTTGGCAATTGTATTTAGCATTATTTTTGCACATTTGTCTTTCGGAAAGCGATAAATTCCTGTGCTGATTGCCGGAAATGCCATGCTTTTTAAATTTTTACTGTTGGCTAAATTTAAACAACATAAGATTGCCTTTTTTAGCTTTTTATCTTCATCTCCCTCACCATAAATTGGCCCTGGTGTGTGAATAACAAAATTTGCCTTTAAATTTCCCCCTGTTGTTATTACTGCTTTTCCTGTTTCGCAAAATCCAAATTTGTTGCTTTCTTCCTGAATTACATATCCTCCTTTTTTTACAATTGCTAGTGCGACTCCTCCACCATGCTGTAATTCGTTATTTGCAGCATTTACAATTGCGTCGACATTCCTATCAGTAATGTCTCCTTGCATTATTTCAATCGTTGTATTTCTTATCTTTACTTTATTTACCATATTTACCTTATTTGCTCTTATTTACCTTATTTACTCATATTTACCTTATTTACCTTATTTGCTCTTATTTACCTTATTTACCTTATTTGCTCTTATTTACCTTATTTGCCTTATTTGCTCTTATTTACCTTATTTACCTTATTTGCTCTTATTTACCTTATTTGCCTTAA
>MNZY01000105.1 GCA_001873845.1 Candidatus Altarchaeum sp. CG2_30_32_3053
CTGGGAATCAAGCCACAAATACCTTGGCTAAACAATTATAAACTCAAGATTGAGTTTGAGCAATAAATCGTAAAGGACATTTTGGATTCAGAATCGCTGCTGATTGAAAGCTCTTTATTATTTTAATCCCAGGTTCAATCCTTGCGAATGTCCATTCTGAGGGGTTGTTTGTTCTAAAATCGAACAGCCCTATTTTGTTTTCAAATATTCTTTCCTTTAACCCGGTGAGTCTTCGTTCTATTTTTTCGCTCATTCCATTTAAGATATTTGCTATGGCATCAACGATTTTTAATGCTTCTTGTTGGGTTTTCGCACTCCATAAATGGTTTAATCTATTGATTACACCCTGAACAAGTGGCAGAGTTCCAAGTTCTTTATTCAGTGCTTTAACAAGGTTTTTCATTATGTGCCATAAGCATATTCGATGCACTGCGAATGGAAATATCTCCGGAATAATTCTTGAGTATATGGGTTCGTCATCCGTTAAAACCATTCTGACTTCGGTAACGCCAAACCTTTCAGCCACCTCCTGAAGCACTTTTTCTATGTGTCCGGGCAGCAATTCTCTGACTTCCTTTTTTGCTTTTCGTTTATCTTTTTTAGCTTCTTCGGATAGTTTAACCGTGAAATCCTCGCTGCCGATTATCACAGTATATTTTCCGTTTTTGTCTTTAAAAACTGCTGAAACCACAATATGCACTCCTATGCCGCCGCCACATTTGTAATAGTCTTCATCTATGCTGATAACTCCCGAAAAGGGAATTTTAAGATTCTTCAGTGCTTCCTTGCTTTTTGGTCCGAGTCTTTGAAGGTACTTCCAGATTGTTGAAGCAGGGTATGTTATCTCCCGGTCGGCTAGTTTACCCGCTCTCCTCAACCCTGCCGTATGCAAGTATTTCCACTCAACCATTTGTATTATCGCGGATTTACTGTACCTTAACCGGGGGAACACATCTTCTGGAAGTTCGCCTAATGTTTTGTTGCACACCTTACATTTATGTCTTTGTACCTTTATTTTCTTTATTTCCCTATATTTATATATCACATACCTGGAGTATGAACTCCATTTTATGTGAAGGTATGCGCCACAGTGCGGACATCTGCTATTTTCAAAAACAGTCATTTTGCGTGTCCGCCCACTGGGCGTATCCATTTTAAAGAGAGAAGAGAGAAAAAAGAGAGAAGAGAGAAGGGTTTATATTATATATTTTGAATTATAACATGAAATATACTCCGTAAAATAGACTATATCAACAAAAGCTTAAACGATCACATCAATTCCCCAACGGATGATGTAAGTTCCGTCGTTAGTTCTGTTGCAAATCTAATTTTAGGTGCTAAAAAAGATTATGGCGAGGTATGTGTTCTTTTACTGTCGTCCGATATGACAATCGGGATTGGCATGTATGTCGCGGCGTGTATGGAAAATGTGAAAGCACTTACTCACCGGTCTGATTTTGAAATGCAATTTCTCACGCTGCCTCTTTTTCCTTTCGTAAACATCAATGAAAATGAAAGATTTATTTTAGCAAAAATAACCGGGAACCTGGGAACCAGTACAAAAAATCTATTTGCAAAAATAAAGAAAGAGTACTGTGGTATGATATACGGGGATTCAAAGAATTCCGATTCAGCAGATAAAGAAAAATCTGCGTTCAGACAGCTTCACCGGACATTAAACAAATTAGAGAAAATGAAATTAATACGCAGAGAAAAACGAGGCAAGAATATTATGTTGAATTCAACACCGCTGGGTAGCTTGATCTCAATGCATGGAAACAGAGAGAAATAATAACCGAAATATAAATTAAATTAAGTGAATTCCAAATTTTTGGGTTGCTTAATTCTGAATTTAAAAATTATTATTAAATAAAT
>MNZY01000060.1 GCA_001873845.1 Candidatus Altarchaeum sp. CG2_30_32_3053
ACACTTATCCAATCCTTTTTCATGTTAAGCGGATCAATAACCGAAACAGAAAACGAAAGAACCATTAAGTTAACAAGAAACGAAAAAGAACCAGAGATGATGGAAAAACTGGAATTAGGACTGAACGCTTTAAATAGTTTTGGTATTAATTATATTAATGGGAAAAAATTCTCGTTTCAATTGGTTGGTGACATTTAATTCGGTCAATTTTCTCATTTAGCCGATAGTCATGTATAAGCTAATGAATAGAATTTTTAATGCCTGGTTTAAGCAAAATGCTAAAAGTAATGAAGAAGATCTGGAAATAGGAAAAATTGCTATCAAATCTATAGCTTATGCTTTGATAATCGAGGACCATGTTTTTTTATAATTGGATGAAAAATTTCGTGAATACTAGAGAATTAAAAAAAACCAAATGTTCTAAAATCCAAAGAAGCATTAGAAGATGAAAAGATAAATTTAAGCAAAATCAAAATTTAATTAACACAATACAAAATATGAGAATCGCAATCATCGGTGATGTCCATTTAGGAAAAGCCCAGAAAGGACTGGTAGAAAGAGAAAATGATATATATGACCTGTTTTTAAGAATTTGTAAACGTGTGATAGACGAAAAAGCAGGTATTGTCTGTTTTTTAGGAGACTTATTTGATTCTTCGCATCCTCCTGTCAAGGCAATTTCTACAGCTTTGAGCGCATTTGAAAATTTTGCAAGGAATGGTATAAAAGTCATACTCATAGCCGGAAATCACGATATTCCGTCAATAAAAACGAGGATGTGTCCGATAGAACTTCCGAAGACGAATGAAAATATGAACAATAATATTATTGAACTTTCCTGTCAGAATCCAGTATTTAAATTTAATGAGAACAACATCAGCGTCCATATTTGCGGCGTTGAATATCATCCGCCCGAGAAGCGGCAATCTCTAATCATGGCAATGGAAAATATTTCATCATCTATCCTGCTGAATTCCAGTTCCGAAAAAATTTTAAATATCCTGCTTTTACATCAGGGCCTGAAAGAATTTTCACCCGCAGAGGAAGAAATTTCATTGGCAGAAATCCCAAATGTCTTTAATTTTATTTTTGTCGGACATCTTCATTTGAGAATGGAAAAGTCGCATGGAAGGACAAAAGTAATTTTGCCAGGTTCCATAGAAATAGGAAGTGTCAGCGAGGTCGTTAAACAAATGCATAACGAAGCAGGTATTATTCTGATAAATACAGAAACAAGAATGTATGAGAAAGTTAAAATTTCATTATGCAGAAAATTTATACATAAAAAATTTCCTTCTTCCGCAATTGATCACGAACTGAAAAATTTAACAGGTGAATTAAAAGAAAGCGTTGTTGACGGAAAATTACCGTGGGTTTATCTAGAAATAGAAGATGATGCAAAAATAGGCAATTCGCTGATAAATGAAAAAACAGCAAGAGCAACAGAAGGAAATGTGTTGTTTGTTCAAAAAAATATTGAATCCGAAGAAATGAAAGAAAGAGAAAAAAATACAGAAATTTCGTTTAAGGATGTCAATCTCAGGGATATAATTAAGGGACATTTTCCCGGATATAATGACGAGGTTTATGAATTGTATGAAAAAAGAAAAGACATGAGCGGTGCAAAGGAAGTTATGAATAAAATTTATGCGAAATTTAAGGATAGTTATGTCAGGCAAAAATTACCTGAAATGTGACAATTAAACTATAAAATATAAAATATAAAATATAAAATATAAAATATAAAATATAAAATATAGTGTTAAAATTTTAATATATAAAATAAAATTTAAAAATAAAATTTAAAAATAAAATTTAAAAATAAATTTTAATATAAAAAATAAGACACAACAAATA
>MNZY01000167.1 GCA_001873845.1 Candidatus Altarchaeum sp. CG2_30_32_3053
AATTGGAGATGTATGTGATAATTGTGTAAATATTTATAATCCAGATCAAAAGGATACAGATGGAGATGGAGTTGGAGATGCATGTGATAACTGTCCAAGAGTTTATAATCCCGATCAAAAGGATTCTAATAATAATGGAATTGGAGATGCTTGCGAAGAACCTCCAAAAATATGGAGTGCTAATGCAAATGGAAAAGAAAAGAATGTATTTTATTCTTACCAAAATGTTTATGTTAAAGGGCAAGGACTTCCGTCAAATACAACTGTGGATATTTACATAATATATCCTGCTAATAACAATTGGAAAAATGGCACACAATTAACAAATTTCTATATGGATGAGAATATTGACAATGCAACGACAGATACAAATGGAAATTTAGTAACAACATTAATATGGCCAAATTTAACTCATTGGAGCAAGCTTCCAGCTCCTACCACATATTTTGACATAGTTGTAGATGTAAATAGAAATGGAAAATATGATAAGGGAATAGATATTGTTGATAGTTTATCTATGTATGGATTTAGTGTTGACCCTATATGGGCATCTGATGCGAGCGGAAGTGTGAAAGATACATTCTGCACGACTGATATAGTGTATGTAAATGGAACCGGATTGCCTGTAAACAATACAAATATTACTATTTATATCTGTAGAGATTTTAATGCCTGGAACGCCCACAGAATTGGCGGGATGTATAATACCTCAAGTTGGAATTGCAGCATTAAAATAGAAAACGTTTCTATAGATGCAAATGGAAATTTTGTAAATGTTATCACAGCATGGAACAATCCTACACTTGGAGATTATGATGTTATTGCTGATTTGAATAATGACGGTATTGTGCAAGAAAGGGAAATATATGGTATGGATGATGCAACAGATACAGGATTTAATGTTGTAAATATCAGTGAAAAAGCGACCGACATCTTTGATGCAGTTGAAATGCTTGAATATTTAAGCGGACAGAAAACTTTAAAAAATTTAACTCATGGAAATACGCCTGCATATTATCAATTTGTTGGAAACAATAGTGATGATATAACCTTACTTGATGTCTTTGCTTTAATTGACAAAATTGTTACCGGAACCTGATAAAAATGCTCTCCAAGATTAAAACCAGAATTTTATAATTTGAAAAATGAAACTTTGGAGCATATCAACAACGGTTAGAAATCCCGAAAGGATTAGAAACTTTCTGAAAGTGCTGAAACTTTTGGAAGGACAACCTTTCAATTCCGACAACCAAGAGAAGTATCAAATTCTATTGATACAGTATAAATTTTATTTCCCGACAAACATTCCAACAAAATTTCAGAAGTATTACGACAACCCCGAACTACCGATACCTTATAAAGTTGCGGAAGAAATATTTTACCATCAGCAATACCAAGACCCAGCAATGCGTGGGAGACAATCTGTAAATCCAATAAATAAACTGGGTTTTTCCATTGCACGAGAAAGAGCGGGAAAAATTATAATTATAGAACTGGGAAATCGTTTTATTGCTGGCGATTACGACATCGGCTACATTTTTTTTAAATCACTTTTAAAACTTCAATTTCCGAATCCTTGGAGTAATGATTTTTCTGCAAAATATGGCTTTGATGTTCAGCCATTGGTTGCAGCAATGCATCTCATAAACAAAGTCAATAAAAAAAGCGACAAAAAGGGATTAACCCAAACTGAATTTTCTTTGTTTGTTCCTTCACTCATCAATTACAAACTTATTGACGAGTATGCTTCAAAAGTTTTTGAATACCGAGAAGCAAAAAACAAAGACAAATTTGTAATTGATTTTGCAAAAGAATTTTATCAGACAAAAAATCCTACTGAAAAGCAAATACATAATTTTTATGAGTATGGAGATAACATAATGCGGTATTTCCGTTTGACAAAATATTTCAGAGTTGCAACAGATAAGTTTGGCGGGGACTGGAGAATAGATTTAGAACCAACACGAAAAACCGAAATAGACCAACTTCTGAAAAAGTTTTCTGGAAAATCCTTACACTTTGACACTATAGAAGATTACCTAAAATATATTTCCGACATTTCTTTACCTACACTTCCCTCTGAAAATATTGATAACCTAAAAGAAATTGCCGAATCACTTGTAGAAACTATTATTCAATTTGCAAAAGAAAATACTTTATCCTTTTCAGCGAAGGAACAAAATATTTTAGAAACAAATTTTAGCAAATTCTCAAAAGAAAAATTAGACAATTTTATTTCGGAATTACGAGCATTAAATCTTGAACTGAAAGAAAGGCAAACTAAAATTTCATTGATAAATGATGTAGATAAAATTCAAAGCATCATTAATAATTTAAAGAATCTCAAAATCATTAGAACGTTTGCACCCGAACAATTTGAAAAAATTATTACAGAAGCATTGAAAATTATTAATGATGAAATTAAAATTAAACCGAACTATCCAGTTGATGATAGCGGAGAACCAATAAGCCACGCATCGGGAAGTCAAGCAGACATAGAATGTTATTATAAATCCTACAATGCAATTTGTGAGGTAACTCTTGACACTTCAAATTTCCAATGGGTGCGGGAAAGCCAGCCCGTAATGCGACACTTACGGGACTTTGAAACAAAATTTTCGGACACAAAAAATTATTGCTTATTTATTTCTCCAAAAATTCACATTGATACTCTTTACCACTTTTGGACTTCCATTAAACACGGTTACAATGGTTCACCGCAGCAAATAATTCCATTGACAACGGAACAATTTGCAATCCTTTTGGAAACACTTTTAACACTCATTCAAAAAGGCAAAAGATTTTCACATACTGAAATAGAAAAACTTTACAAGAAAATTATTTTAAAGACAAACGAAGTTAGCGGACATTCCGAATGGTTTTCCGTTATTCCGCAAATTATTGATGAATGGAAAATAAAAGTTGTAGCATAATGGAAACAAACAAAATTTATAAAGGAGATTGCATTTCAATAATGAAAAATGAAATTGAGCAAAACTCAATTCCATTAATTTTTGCCGATCCGCCTTATAATCTTTCTGGAAAATCTTTGGACTTAGCAAACAATACCACTGGCGGAGCATATTACAAAGTCAATGAAGAATGGGACACTTTCAGTTATGACGACTATCTTGATTTTACTGAAAAATGGATTTCTGCTTGTAAATCCGTTTTACTTCCCAATGGCAGTTTGTATATTTCTTGCACACAGCACAACATTGCAGAACTGATTTTTATTTCAAAAAAATTAGGACTGAAATTAAATAACATCATTACTTGGTATAAAGTAAATGCAATGCCGAACATTACAAAAAGAACTTTCACCCATTCCACAGAATTTATTTGCTGGTTTGTAAAAGGGAAAAACTGGATTTTTAATTATGATGCAATAAAACAGTTTAATCCTAATAAAACGAAAGATGGAAGCAATAAGCAGATGAGAGATTTTTTGGACTTCATTAAAATACCTATTGTGCAAGGGAAAGAAAGAATGAGAGGAGAAAACGGCAGAGCATTACACCCGACACAAAAGCCCGAAAAACTTTTGGAGTTAATAATTTTGGCATCATCAAATAAAAATGATATTGTGCTTGACCCGTTTTTCGGAACTGGAACGACTGGATATGTAGCACAGAAACTAAAAAGAAAATGGATTGGCATTGAGAAAAACGCTGATTATACAGAACTATCAAAGCAGAGATTAACCACTAAAGAAGAAATCAAAAATGTCTAAAATAGAATTACAGCAAGGGAACTGCATAAAATTATTGCAGACATTAAAACCAAACAGCATTGATTTAATCTTTGCCGACCCGCCCTATAATCTTTCGGGAGAAGGATATTTAACAACACAAAACGGGAAGGTTGCAAAATTGCATAAAGGAAATTGGGATGTGATAATTGACATTCACAAATTCAATGAAGAATGGATTAAAGAATGTATTCGTGTGCTATCCGATAACGGAACACTTTGGATTAGCGGAACATTACACAATCATCCGTCAGTCGGAGTAATTTTAAAAAAATTAGGGCTTTGGATTATCAATGATGTAATTTGGTTTAAAAGAAATGCAACGCCTCTTTTATCTACCAACCGACTTGCACCATCCACCGAATTAATTTGGGCAGCGAGCAAAACCAAAAAATATTTTTTCAATTACGATTTAGCAAAGCAAATCAATGGTGGCAAGCAAATGAAAAATCTTTGGGAAATAAATGCAGAACGGCATAAAACAATTCACCCAACCGAAAAACCCGAAACACTTTTACAAAGAATTATCTTGATTGCAAGTAAAGAAGGACAAACAATTTTAGACCCGTTTATGGGAAGCGGGACAACTGGAGTAGTGGCAAAACGACTGAAAAGAAATTTTATCGGAATTGAAATTGACGAAAAATATTTTGAAATTGCAAAAGCGAGAATAGGAATAGAACAACCGACAAAAAATTTAGCAAACTATTTAGAGAACGGTAAAAACGGACACGAACAAACTAAAATGGTAATGGAAAAAAAAGTAAAGTATAAAACTAAAGCGGAAATGAAAAAACTGATGAAGTAATTACACAAGCCAATCAAAAATGTTATTCAGTTCACTTGAAATAAAAAATTTACCCCGTTGGATAATTAGCAGATTTTGATTTGATACCATGCACATAAATTCTTTTATGCGGTGCATTCTTATGTTCGGGGATATCCAACGGGGTTAAAAAAAATTCTGTTGAATTTAAAAAGTTTACTTATTTTTGCAGTGAAAACGTTGAATAAAACACTAATACGTTAGCATTTATTTATGAAGACCCTTTTACAATTCTATCGCAGCTGTGAGAGAATTGAAATATTTAAATTTCTATCACAACTGTGAGATATTTTGAATAAATTTGAGCATGAATAAATTATCAGCATATAACAGTTTTTTTACTGAAGTAATCAACACGATTAATTCGGCAAGATATCAAGCATTCAAGTCTTTGAATAAGTTTCACATTGGTCAAAATTTTGAAATTGGCAGAATAATCGTAGAAAATCAGGATAAGAATAAGTGGGGACAATCTATTGTTGACACTTTGTCTAAAGACATTAATAAACAAATAGATGGGGTCAAAGGCTATTCTTCTCAGAATTTATGGAGAATGAGACAGTTTTACCTGGAATATAAAAATGAGCCCGACCTTTTAGATATGGCAATGAAAATTCCATGGGGTCAGAACATGCTGATTATTCAACAATTGAAAGACAATAAAGAACGAAAGTATTATTTGCAAGCAACTGACCAATTAGGATGGAGCCGAGCAGTTTTGCTTAATCAGATTAAAGCAAATGCTTATCAGCATCAATTGAGAAACAAGAAAAAATCATTTAAATAGACCCGCAAAAGCAGATAAATTTTAAATTAGAGGATGCGTTAAATTTTGAAGGTGGAGACGGCATGCTACATTCAATACGCTTATGTAAGGATATGCAGAATAATTGAAAAGAGCAATATAAGTGAGGAAGAAATAAGGAAATTTAATGTCTCATATCAGAATGTTGATGAGATAGAGTTAAATTTGACAAAAAACTTATAGTAAATTTGCTAACTTTTTGTATAGTTATCAAATTTACGAGTATAGTCATTTTACTGCAAAAAGTCAGTAAAATGACTATAATTAAAAATACAATCCCAAAACCAAGAATACCAAAAAGCAAACCCCAACGATTCCATTCGTTGTCCAAAATGCCTTTTGTATTGCTGCTTCTGAAACATCTGACCGGCAAATTTTGTGCTCATAAATTAAAAGTGATGCAATTATTATAATACCTAAACAAAAAAAAACAGGTGAGGAAAATAAGGGATAAGCAATTAAAAGGAACAATAACAGTATTCCTGCACCAGTAAGATGAAACAGCAAACTTATTCTTAATGATTTATTTATTCCAAATTTTGCCGGAATTGAGTGTAAATTTTGCATTCTGTCAAACCAGACATCCTGAATTGCATAAATTATGTCAAAGCCAGCAACCCAAAACATAACAAAAAAACAAAGTATTAGCGGATAGACAAAATTTTCAAAATTTCCTGTAATTGCCACATACCCTCCACCTACCCCTATTCCCAAAGTTAATCCCAAAAACAAATGCGAAAGATAAGTATGTCTTTTAAGATAGGTATAAATAATGAACATGAGCAAAGGAATTGGAGCAAGAATAAAGCAGAGAAAATTTAAAAAATAAGCAGAGGCAAAGAAGAATATGCCTGAAACAATTACAAAAGAGTGTGCCTCCTCTGTCTTTATTATTCCCGAAGGAATGTGCCTGTCTGCTGTTCTTAAATTTAATGCATCAATATTTGCATCAATAATACGGTTCATCGCTATTGCTGTGCTTCTTGCCGAGACTGCCGCAATTGTAATCAGGAAAAATTTTAACGCATCAAAATCAAAATTTTCAGCCCGCATTGCAATAAGCATTCCTGCATAAATGAAAGGCAAAGCAAAAATGCTGTGTTCAAATTTTACGAAATTTATGAAGTCCTTTATTGTAGCCATAATATAAATTAAATTTAAACGAATATAATTACTAATTTAAAAAATTGCTGATACTGGTAGAAACCAAAAACAATGGATGCTCTTAAAATTGAATCTGAGGAGTGGAAAAATCTGGAAAATGTTCTGGAAGAAATGATACCTTGTTATGATGATATAAATTCAAGAATGACTTTCGGAATGGACAAAAAATGGAGAAAAATTTTGGCATACGAGAGCAACAACAAGAATATTGTGGTTGAAATCGGTTCAGGTCCTGGAACACTGGCAATGTTACTTAAAGCCAAAAAAATTTTTTGCGTTGATCCGAGTGAAAAAATGCACAAAATTGCAATGGAAAGGATTAAGCAGGCAAAAATTTCTTTGGAGAAATTTGAATTTATAACCTCCCCTGCTGAAAAAATTCCAATTGATGACAATGTTGCGGATTTTGTGTGCTCTGCGTTTGCATTCAGGGATTTTTATGATAAAAAGAAGGCATTAACGGAAATTTACAGAATACTGAAAAATGATGGAAAATTTATGATTTTGGATATTGCAAAACACAACAACATTTACGGAACACTAATCTATAATTACATAAAACACATTGCCCCGATAATTACAGGTTCTGATGCCCCGAAAATGTTGGCAAAGACATACAACGCCTTCGGAACGCTTGAATACTATGCAGACATTATGAAGGAAATAGGATTTAGAAGCGTAAAGATAAAATTTTTAAATTTCAGAACAATATTTATATTAAGTGCTGAAAAGTAAATTTATTTAATTTATTTAATTGTGTGCATAATTATTGGACATAATTAAACATATTTAATAAAAATATAAATTATTAACCAAAATTATTGACCAAAATTATTAATCAAAATTTAAAATGGTAAAGGTAGAAATAAACCACGAGAGATGTGGAGGAGCCGGAGAATGTATTGATATTTGTCCGAAGGGTGTATGGGTATGGGAAAAGACAAAGGTTAAAATATTTGGAATGTTTGAAGGTGAAAGGAAAATGCCTGTTCCAAAATACACAGAAAAATGTATTGGCTGTATGAAATGCTATAATATTTGCCCCACAGGATGCATCAAAATAACCAAATAAATAAAACATAAACCAAAAAATACAAATATTGACATTGTCAAGATAAACATGTTGATAATATTATAAACATTTGACATTGTCAAGATAAACATGTTGATAATATTATAACATTGTCAAGATAAACATGTTGATAATATTATAAACATAATACAAAATACATAAAAAAATAAAAAATGGCAAATATAACTAAAAAAGAGATTGGATTTTTAGCAGGAAGATGTTACACCTGCGGAAAGGAAATAAATGAGGACGAAGCAATTTCATACAATGTTCCAAGTTGTTGTGGAGTGGATGAAATTAATGTATGTAAGAAATGTTCCGAATTAATAAAACAAGGGGAAAATGAAAAATGTGGAGAGGAATGTCACGGCTGCAGATGATAGAGATGATGAATTGAAACAAATTAAAAAGAAAAAATTGGAAGAAATGATGGAAGAAATTCAAAATAAACAAAATTTAAATAAAAATTTAAATAAAAGTGAATCAAAAATGGAAAATATAAGTAAGCCGATTGATGTAAATGACAGCAATTTCGGAGAAACATTAAAAAAATACCCAGTTGTTGTAGTGGATTGCTGGGCAGAATGGTGCGGACCGTGCAGAATGATTGCACCAGTAGTTGAAGAATTAGCAAAGGAATATGCTGGAAAGATTGTATTCGGAAAACTAAATGTTGACTATAATCAGGAGGTTCCTGCAAGGTACGGAATAATGGGAATTCCAACGCTTCTAATATTTAAAAACGGGCAGAATGTTGATAAAATTGTAGGCGCTGCACCTAAAAAAATGATTGAAGCAAAGATAAAAATATATTTGTAAAAATGGCTACATTGCTAATAGAGGTATTTACAAGTCCAACCTGTCCACATTGCCCAGCAGCTGTTAAGGCAACAAAGGAACTTTTTGAAAAGTATAACGAATTAAAAAGCGATGTTACATGGAAGGAAGTGAGTACAGGAACACCCTCTGGTTCTAGTAAAGCAAGATCTTATGGAATTTCATCAGTTCCTACCATTATTATGACAAATTTAAAAACGAATGAACGATTTGGAATAGTAGGAGTACCAGGTGATAAGAAATACTTAAATATGATTTATAAAGGAATAGGAAAATCATCTGAAAAAGAAAAAAATAGTCAAGAAAATAACAATAAAATGTCTGAAAATACATACAACAGTAAAAATTTAATAGACAAATTTGCAAATTTATTCAAATAAAATTTAAATAAAGGAAATATAATATTTAAAAATTTAATTATAATATAAAGCAAAATATATATTAAAATATAAACAAAAATTAAAGGCATAAGATGAAAACAAAAATATCTTTGTGTGGGACAAAGAGTTGCTGTCCAGTAGTTGAAGTCGCTGATGATGTTGTCAAAGTAGGAGAAGAAGGAAATTTATGTGTGCTGAAAAAGAACGAATGGAATTCGTTGGTTGATTTGATTGCGAATAAGCAACTAGGAAAAATTTAAATTTTAATGTAGTTGTTCAGCAATAAGATGGACGAGACAGAAATCATTAAGAATATTAAATTAGTTGAAGTAAAGGATAAATGGATGACAAGGGGAATTAAAACAGTTGATATAAATGATGATTGTAAAACATTGAAAGAAATTTTTAACTGTGGAGATGGAGGAGTAGTTGTCCAAGATGTGTCTGAGTTCGGTGATGAAGAAATTGTCGGCTGGATTACCAGGACTAAATTTATTGAAAATTTTAATAAAAATCAAGAATGTAAGGTAGGGGATATAATGGATAAAAATTTTTCCAGAATTCCTCCATCTTCAACTGTTCTTGCTGCTGAACTGAAACTAAAAAATGTGGGCACATTCTCTCTTCCTATTATTGCAATTCATTTCGGAAAAGAAATACCTATGGGTTATTTAACGCTTGATGATATAAAAGATATAAAGAAAAAATACCTGAATGGCTCAAATTGAGATTAACTATAGAAGGTGCAAAGGATGTGGAAAATGCATCAGTTCTTGTAATTATGGTGTGCTGGAAATTTTAGATGAGATGGTTGTTGTTGCATCACCAGGAAAATGTACTGTTTGTATGAAATGTATGGATGTCTGCCCGTTAAATCCGCCAGCAATCAGAGTTATTGGAGAAAGAACAGGGGATAGTTGCACGCTGCATAAAAAAGAATAAATTTATCTGATTAAAATTTATTAAAAACATTATTAAAAACATAAAATTTAAATGAAGGAAAACAAAAAAATAAAATTTAAATAAATGAATGAAACTGATGTTGTAATTATAGGTGCAGGTCCGGCCGGCTTAACCTCTGGAATATATGCTGGAAGAAGCAAATTAAATGTTAAAATTTTTGACACGGGTGTTGGCGGAGGCACGATGGCAACCGCTCATGCGATTGAAAATTATCCTGGATTTGAAAGTATAAGCGGAATGGAACTCGCAGAAAGAATGACAAACCAGTGCAAAAAATATGCAGAAATTAAAGATGTTGAGACGGTTGAAATAATAGAAATTCAAAAATCCGGAATAAAAATAATAAAAACAGAGAAAGATGAATATATGGCAAAAGCGGTGATTATAGCAACCGGCTTAACACACAAAAAACTGAATATTAAAGGTGAAAAGGAGTTTCTTGGAAGAGGTGTCAGTTATTGTGCTACATGTGATGGAATGTTTTTTAAAAATAAAAATGTTCTGATTGTCGGAAAAGGACATACCGCTGTTAGTGATGCGATTTATCTTTCTGATTTGGCATCAAATGTTTATGTCATAAATAAAGAGAGCACATTTACCTCAGAGCAGATTAATATAGACATGTTAAATTCAAAGAAAAATATTAAAATTTTTTACAACACAGAATTAAAGGAGATAAAAGGTGAAGTATTGGTTAAAAAGACATTGATTAATGTTAATGAGAAAAATAAAGAAACAGAATTAACTATTTATGTTGATGGTGTTTTTATAGCAGCTGGTGAGATTGCAAACACAGAAATTTTTAAAGCAATCGGATTACGTTTGGACAAAAAAGGAAGTATTATTGTTGATGCATTTCAAAGGACAAACATTGACGGAATTTTTTCTGTTGGGGATGTCACAAATAATCCGGTAAAGCAGGTTTCTGTTGCTGTCGGAAGCGGGGCAATTGCCGGACTGGAAGCATATAAATATGTAAAGAAATTTGTACAAAGGTAAGCAAATGTAAAGATGAAAGCAAAAGACGATTTAAAAAATAAGGCAATTGCAGTAATAGGCGTCTCAAATAATGAAGACAAATATGGATTTAAGGTTTTTAAGGATTTGATAACTAAAAATTTAAGAGTTTATGGCATAAATCCAAATGCAGATTTTGTGTTAAACAGAAAAATTTATAAAAAAATTTCCGAAATTCCTGAAAAGATAGATATAGTTGTTACTGTTGTTCCTCCGAAAATTACAGAGAGTGTCGTTTATGAATGTAAAAACCTAGGGATTAATGAAATTTGGATGCAGCCGGGAAGCGAAAGCGAGGAAGCGATAAGAAAGGCAGAAAATTTCGGAATGAAAGTCATACATCATGCTTGTATGATGGTAGAAACAAATAGAAAGTAAATTTTTGGAAACAAAAACAAAGTAAATTTTTGGAAACAAAAACAAAAATTTTAATTGGAATCGGAATCGGAATTTTGGCAATAATGTGTTTAATGTCTCAATTAGTTACTGCTCAAAATATTATAATAACAAAGAATGGTCCAGTGCCAGCCATAAAAGTTTTGAGTTGAACTTATTAATATTATTGAACTTGCTCAATAAGTGTGGGTAAATTGCCCTCGTACCTACATAAAATAAGAGCGGATTGCCTCCAAATATTGAGCAAATACATAAATTTGCTAACTTTTTGCACCGTTATCAAATTTACGAGTGCTGGCCCACTAAAATTGGGATAATTATATATTTGTTTTTTTACTATTATTTTTATAAACATTTTTGAAAACAATGGAAAACCAAAATAAAAAAACGATGTTAGAAGCGAACAGATTACTCTCAAATTAATTAACCCAATTTAAAGGGATGAGCACCCATTTTGTTTCCCTACATTTATATATTTTAAATCTCTGTGATTTTGAGAATGTGCTATAAAAAGGCGTATCTTTTGCCGTTGTTGAGTATAATAATTGTACTCTATTTGATAAAATCGCAGTTTTTGGGGTTGTTGAGTATAGTTAACTAAATATATATAATAGGGTGGTTAAGTTTAGTATAAAACTATTCAAATATCGCTCCCGTATTTGCCGATGTGACACTTGCCGCATATCTGTTTAATACACCGCTTAAAATTTTCTTTTTGATTTTTAAATTTTTTGTTCTTTCCTTAATTTCTTCGCTGCTTATTTTTAAATTTAAACTTCTGTTTGGCAGGTCAATTTCTATAATATCTCCGTCTTTAACAATTGCTATCGGTCCTTTTTCTGCCGCCTCAGGTGAAACATGTCCTATTGCCAAACCCCTCGTTCCTCCTGAAAATCTTCCGTCTGTAATCAGGGCAACACTATCAATCAATCCCTGTCCTGCCAAGGCAGATGTTGCCTGCAGCATTTCCCTCATTCCTGGTCCTCCTTTTGGACCTTCGTATCTGATTACAACGACATCGCTGCCCTTGATTTTTTTTCTTATTATTGCATCATTTGCATCCTCTTCGCAATCAAAGACCTTTGCCTTTCCGAAAAATTTCAGTATTTTTTCATTGACTGCTCCTACTTTAACTACTGACCCGTTAGGCGATAAATTTCCCTTCAAAATAAAAATACCTCCTTCTTTGTGATAGGGTTTGTTTAAATCCATTATAACTTCTTTGTTCTTTGCAGGATTTATGATTTTAAATTTCTCTAAATTTTTTTGCAGTGTTTCACCTGTAACAGTCAACACATCTAAATTTAACTTGTCCCTAAGATTTGACATAACTGCCTGAATCCCACCGGCACGCTCCAAGTCCTCCATAAAATGGTTTCCGCCGGGGCGAATTGAGACAATCTGTGGAATTTTTCTACTGATTTTATCAAAAATTTCCAGTTCCAGTTTTATTTCACATTCTTTAGCAATAGCCGGAATATGTAGAGTGGTATTTGTTGAACCCCCTATTGCCATATCTATTATTATTGCATTTTCAAATGCATCATAAGTTAGTATATCCCTGCTTTTTATGTCATTGTCAATTAATTCTTTAATTTTCATTCCACTTTCTTTGGCAATGCGATGTTTTTTGCCTTCAACAGCAAGTGCGGTTCCACATCCAGGCAAAGACATTCCAAGTGCTTCTATGAGACATCCCATAGTATTGGCAGTGAACAAACCAGCACAACTTCCTGCACCTGGGCAGGCAAAATTTTCAATAATTTTTAATTCATCTTTGCTTATTTCATTAACATTGTATCTTCCAACACTCTCAAATACAGAAATCAAATCAACCTTGTTGTCATTTACAAATCCAGGATACATCGGACCTCCTGTAACTACTATCGTTGGAATGTTGAGCCGTGCTGACGCCATTAAATGTCCAGGGGAAATTTTATCACAAGAAGGAATTAATAACATTCCGTCCATCTGGTGTGCCCGAATCTGTAATTCAATTGAATCAGCAATTATTTCTCTGCTTGGTAAAGAATATTTCATTCCTTCGTGTCCCATTGCAATCCCGTCACAAATTGCGATGGTGTGAAACTCAAAAGGTGTGCATTTTGCATATCTTATTCCTGCCTTTGCGGATTGTGCTAGTTTATCTAAATGTATATGTCCAGGAATGCATTCATTCCAGGAATTTACAACACATACAAATGGTTGAAGAATTTCCTCATCTGTTAATCCCGTTGCTTTCATTAATGAGCGATGTGGTGCCCTTATTATACCTTTTTTTGTTTTGTCTGAACGGAGATTCATTTTTTATATTCGATGCGAATACTTTTTGTTATGTAGGACTTACGCATATTATATTGTAAATGAACATAAAAAGTTAAGAATTTATATCTATTTTGCGTAAGTCCTGTTATGTAAAAACGATAAAATTTATGGTAAAAATTGTAAATTTTAAAATTATTCACATTTAAATTTTTCAGTACTCTGCACCTACATTTCTGTATCCCCTATGTAATTCCTTTTCAATATTCCACAAAGAAAGCAATCTTTTTGCTGTAAAGGGATGTGTTCTTAAAAATTCACCACCGAGCATATTTTTTTCATTTTCAATTGCTTTTTCTATTTCCTTAGCGTCTTTTGCATCTATTGCCCTTGCTATTTGGATAATTGATTTTGTATCACTTTCACCCGGATCAGCTATATAAAAACACCTTAATGCCTTGTCTGTACTTTTTACCCCACCTGCCTGTGCATGAACCCCCAGTCCGTAGGTTATTTTAGCAAGCCCAGACATCAAAGCAACAGGATTTTTTGTAATATATGCGCTGAATGCATCAGCATAGTATTCTCTTTTTCTTGATAGATATAAGACAAATAACTGTCCTATAAACTGAGCAATCATTGCACCTATCCACATAACAATAAAAGGAGCGCCTCCTCCTCTGTTGCTTCTGGAAAATCCTAAAACAATAATGATATAATAAAGCATTATCGGAAGCATACTTGCCACTGTAATAACTGCAACATCTTTGTGCTTTATGTGTCCTATTTCGTGTGCCAAAACACCTTCAACCTCCCGTTCATTTAAAACATTAAGTAATCCTGTATGAACTGCAATATTGCTGCTTGATTGTGTCCTTCCAAATGCAAATGCATTTGGTTCTGAATTATAGACGATGTACAACTTTGGCATTGAAATTCCGGCAATCTGCGATAGTCGTTTAACAATTGCAAAAATTTCTGGGTGCTCATTTTCTTTTAGTTCCCTCATATTTGTCATTCTTTTGATAAGTATTGGTCCAAGATACCACTGAATCAAAACAATAACTGCTGAAAACACTATTGCTATAAGAATTCCTGTAATGCCTTCCGCACCTATGTACCACAAAACCACTGCTCCTATAAATACAATAAATCCAAAAACCAACAGCATTGTAAAAAATACAATTGTTTCTAATTTTGCCAGCCCTTTAACCTTTGGGTATTCTACATTTGTTGCCATTTTATATTTTTTATGCATACTAATTAATTTTGTCTTTTATATTAAATTTATATTTATTAATTAATTTTTAAATTTAAATTAAATTAAACTTTTATTGAAATATTTATGGCCAGAATAAATAATAGTGAAAATTTCAACTTTTGATTATTTATTTTGAACATCAATATTACATATTATGATTTAAAGAATAAATATATGGATAAAAACAATATTATCAAAATGACTAAATAATAAATAAGAATAAATGATCTTAAAAACATCATGAAAATTTTTAAATATCTGGAAAACGGACAGACTAATGTAATTGAAGCAGATAACATTTCGATTGAAGAATTAAAGAATTCGTGGCTTGATTTGAAGATTGATAATTTGCCAGAAGATTTATTCGGAATGAAGATTGAAAAAAAATTATTGAATGAGGATGAATATTGTCAGATTGTAGATGGCACAAATTATACATTAGTTAAGATAAGTTATATTGGAAAAGATAATGTATTCAAAACAATCTATTTTTTTATAACCTCTGATGCAATTATAACTATGCACAAAGAGGACTCCACGCCAATAAATCACTTCATAAAAAACATAAATGCAATAGTTAAAGATGAAAAAGAGCATCTAACTAAATTTAATAATTTTGTTCTCGCGCAACTCGTTTATGAGATAATTGATAAAAATATGGATGTAATAAGCGTAATAGACGACCATCTTCAGAATTTAAGAAATTCAATTGACAAAAATGAGGCGAACTTAAAAGATATTACTAAAATAAGAGACTATATAAAGACATTTTCAAGAATAGTTTTGTATCAGTCAATCATAATTTCATATATGAAAAGAGGGGAGGGCGAATATATCTCAAAAAGGGATGTACAATATTATGCTGCGGATATACTTGCCGAACTTGACAAGTATGGAAAATTATCAGCCGGAATGGAAAAGGAACTGAATGGAATAGTTCAAACAATAGAGTCAAAGAATCTTGTAGAGTATACAAAATATACAGCACGCCTGAGTATAGCGATAGAACTTTTAACGCGGGCAAGTGTTTTGTTCATGATTCCAAATAGCATATTCACTTTATGGCCAAGTATATTTGCCATGGATGATAAGATTTTCGGAATGGATAACTGGATAATACAGGTTTTAATTGCTACTTTTTCAATGATAGCTGCACAGGGGGCAATAAGTTATATTTATAAAAAAATGAAAGAGAAAAAGATATAACCCATAGATATTTTAAAATTTAAAAATTTTTGAAATTACAATAATCCAATACTGAAAAACACCTCCTAAAAATTCGCCTATATTTTGTGGCTTCATATCTTCGGGAATAACTGCAAAATTTGTCAGTATTGGAAGTAAAAAGAATGTCAATATGATGATAATTCCAACTGCGGTTGAGAGTTTCATTTTAAATTTTGTTAAATTAATGTTAAATTTAAATTAATGTTATATAAATTAATGTTATAATTAATTAGACTGCTATAATAACTTACCTACAAAGTAGATCGTATTCTTGTGTAATAATCTGTGTATAAGTGGTGGCTACATCTATATAAATTTTATGGAGCTTTTTTAAAAGCTACCGCTGTACTTAGACTGATGAGCCACCTCTTTTATATTAAATTTTTCATAAATAAATTTAAAATACAAATATAAATTTAATAAATTTAATAAATTTAAAACAAAAAATATAATAAATTTAAAACAAAAAATATCATCG
>MNZY01000235.1 GCA_001873845.1 Candidatus Altarchaeum sp. CG2_30_32_3053
TAAAATTCGCAGCGCAAAAAGTAGGTGAAAGGGTTAGAAATATTGTCAAAGATGCTATAGAACATGTTGGTATAAAAGAGGGAGACATATCTATAGTAGATGTATTATAGTAAATTTGCTAACTTTTTGTATAGTTATCAAATTTACGAGTATAGTCATTTTACTGCAAAAAGTCAGTAAAATGACTATAATGGAAATGTATTAATGGCGAGTGTTATGAAGCCGCTCAAACACATAGATTCAGACAGACATCTTGCAAGGATTCTAAAAAACAATCCAACACTAGATGGATTTTATAACTTTAAAGAACCACCTGGGCATTCAACAATTTCAAGTGTCAAAAAAGAGTTTGGAGAAGAACTGTTATGAGTATATATTCAAAAGTATAGCGATGTGGATTCTTAAAAAGTTAGATATAAAAGAACTTATTATTGCGGTTGACACAACACATGCGTTTAAATATCAGAATAATAAGTGTGGAATTAAAATACATATTGCAGGGGTACATCCTTTTGGCATACCAATAGCATTCACACTAATGGAAAGAAAAGCACATGATATGGCTACTTTTGAGGAGATAATTGACATATTACTATCCTACGAAATAAAAATCAAATTTATAATTGGCGACGGGGCGTATGATAACGCAAATTTTTATTACCTTGTTGCAGTCAAAGCAAAAGGGGAAGGTATTGCAAAATATAATCCTAGAAGAAGTGAATTTAAAGATAAACCAACCAATTTAGACATTGTTTAGTACTTGAAAAATAGATATAATGCATATTGTGAAATAATAAAAAAAGACAAGTGTAGACCAGGACCAGAACGAACAGAACCATTACATAAAGGAATTGTTCTTTCTGACCCCCATGTCCAGGGAGAAATGCTTAGGAATTTTCCAGTAACAGCGTGGAATTCTAATGAGCGAGATGAACTATATAAACACAGAACTCTTGCTGAACGTATAAATTCGATACTGTATATAATTCAAACTATGGCTTGGATTAGAAAATCTGAGAACATATAGCAAAGATGCGAGGATATTTAACATTTATTCAAGTTTTATCAGTCTTCTGATTATATCAATGTTGGCGATTGAACTTGAGGTTCCCGAAGCAATGTTAAGAGCAAGTATATGGGATATGTAATATAGTAAAAAATCTATAGTGTCAAGATACACCTGGGTTGTTTTATAGTTTATAATTTTGTGCATTTAAGCATTTAAAATAAGTTTGTTTTTTTACACAAAACATAGTCATTATTGTAAAAAGTTACAGTATTGAATAGAAATCCAAGTCCGTTTTGGCGTCATGAAAAAATATTGCTGGATGGACGAAAAAGTAACCACTCTCTAAAAAATTCTATTTTTATTTCTATTCAAATTATTTTTATAGAAATCTGAATTTTTAACTGATCAAAAAATTGGAATAACCCTACAGTTGGACAAGCTCTTTAATATCTCTAAAAATAAATTCTTAAGAGGCGGGAAAGATGGGATGTATTGTTAATTTTATATTCCAAATAAATCTGAAATTTTAAAATAAGTTCGCTTCGTTCTCATTTAAAAATTCCGTAAATTTTTAAAGATTGAAAATCTTGTAGATTTTCAATATATTTTCAAAAATTTGCGTTTTTAAAATAACCTCATCCGTAGATTTTAAATTAAAATTTAAAAAATGCCTCAGTAGCTCAGTGGCAGAGCGTTCGCTTGGTAAGCGAAAGGTCACGAGTCCGATCCTCGTCTGGGGCTTTAAATTTTTTACTTTAACTAAATTTTAACATTCGCGAAAATGTATGAAGACATCTTAAATTTATTTAAAAACACAGGGATAAAAATTTCCGAAAGTGCGGGCGAAATTTATGGAACCTGTAAAGCATCTGAAATTATCGGAAACGGCGCAGGAGGAGACAAGACAAAAAAAATAGACAAGGTTGCAGAGGATATTGTAATCAGTGAAATTTCCAATAATTACGATGATTTTTGTATAATATCAGAAGAAGCAGGAATTAAATTTTTCGGGAAAGCAGGCAGTAACGACTGTAATAAATTTTTCTTTGTAGATCCGATAGACGGTTCAAATAACGCAACCCGCGGAATTCCTCTGTTTGCAACATCTCTGGCATTTTCAACATCACGATACATTGATGATATAAAAGCTGGCTATGTCAGAAATATATTCGGGGAAGAATATTATGCGGGCAGGGGAAAAGGAGCGTATAAAATCAATAATCTGGACAAGTCCAAACCCACAAAGAAAATTTTAATGAATTCAGACACAGATGATATTGAATTTTTAGGGGTTGAGATTGCATCTTATGGGAAAAATCTGTACAAAATTTCAAAAATTATGCAGGTTGCGAAACACTACAGAACCGTCGGAAGTATCGCTCTCGGATTATGTTATGTGGCGAGTAATGCGTTAGATGCATACCTTGATTTGAGGCCTCCGAGAATTCTGGATTTGACAGCAGCAAAACTTATAATTGAAGAAGCAGGAGGGGTGTGTTTTCTTGGCAAAGAAAATTTAAAGATAGATACAAAGGTCAAGGCAAATTTAATTGCCGGAAATAAAAACAATGTTAAAAAAATAAAAAAAATTTTGGAAATTTAACAAAATTTGTAACTATTCATTTCACTTCATTTCACTTCAGTCCTGCTTACTTTACTGCTTTCTTGCTTTGCATCCTTACTCTGGCTGCACGGTTAATTTTCCCTGTCTTCCCGTTGATATCTGCAATTTTCCCTGAAATGTCTTTACAAAACCATCCTCAACGACAACCTTATCCCCGCTATGTACCTGGTTTATCTGCTCATTCCACAATGTCAGTGTTGCATCTCCTGTTTCATCTTTTACTGTTGCAGTGGCAACAGTTCCCTGTCCTCTATAGCTTGAAAAATTTCTTGGTTCTCCCACTTCTTCTACATCTAATTCTATCCTGTCCACGGCCGCATTCGGCCTTAAATCGCTTACTTTCATTTTAAAAATTTAAAAATTTAAAAATTGATATTAATTAAAATTTTGTATAATAAATTAACAACTTTAACTAAATTTATTATTTGTTCTTATAAATTTCGTGAGAAACAAACGGAAATTAAAAAAATCTAGTAAGATGTGTGATTGTAATAAAGTTGTTGCAAATTTTCAAATCCTCTGTGAATTTGAAAAAAATTTTCAAAATTTTTGTTTTCGCTTTTTGTATCACGCGAGGATATAATATGTTTCATTTTTCTTTCCTTTTCTTACAATCCAACCCTCTTTTAAAAGTTCGTTCATGGCAATCCATGCTGTGCTCTTTGCGACATTAAACATTTTCATCACATATCCCGTTGTGATTTTTCCTTTCTGTTTGAGTTCTTCAATAATTTTTTCTTTTTCTTCCTTCTTAATTTTCTTTATTTCTTTTTCTTTTTTTGCCTCTGACTCTGTTCCGGTCTTTATTTCTTTTTGTTTTTTTGGCATTCCTGTTTTTCCTTTTCCTTCCTCTTTTGGGATCTCTGTTTTTGGGATCTCTGTTTTTGGGATCTCTGTTTTCGGAATATCACCTGTTTGTTTTGTTCCTTCCTTTGTTTTTATCTCAACTTTTGTTTCTTTTGGTTTTTTTAGTATTCTTGCTTTTCCTTCTTCTTTTGGAATTTCCTCTTTTACAATTTCATTTGTTTGTTTTATCTCTTCTTTCACACCTGCAAGGACATAATATGTTTTAGGATGTTCTCCGATTTTTGTAATCTGTCTTTCTTTTAAAAGTTGTTTTATAGGAATTGATACTGCTTTTCTTGTGACCTTAAACATTTTCATTACTTCTGCTGTTGTAATTTTTCCCTTCTGTTTGAGTTCTTCAATAATTTTTTCCTTTCTTTTATTATTAATCCCTTTGATTATTTTACCTTTGGCCTTTTCCTCTTTTACATCCTCTTTTGGAATTTCTGTTTTTGGAATTTTCTCTTTTATAACTTCATTGGTTTGTTTTACTTTTTCTTTTACACCTGCCGGTGCTTTTTCCTTTCGTTTTCCTTTTTCTGATTTTTCTACTTCTCTTGCTTTTTTTGGCCTTCCTACTCTTTTTTTTCCTTTTCCTTTTCTAAGCTTGTCCATAAATTCTTCTGCTGTCATCCATCCTTCTGCTTTTTCTTCTGCTGTCATCCCTCCTTCTGCTTTTTCTTTATCTGCTTCTTTCCCGGATTCTTCAATTTTTTCTTTGGTTTTTGCTTCTTCACTCTCTTCGCCTGCAAATTTAATTTTGCACATCTTAACCACGGCTTCAACTGCCCTTTTTGCATAATCCACCCGTTCGTGTGCTTCAAGGCGACTCATTCCGGGTCCCGAAATTCCCAATGCAACCGGCTTGTTAAATTCAAGTGACAAATCCATAATCTTCCTTGACGCCTGTTGTGTTATAATATCATCATGTTCTGTTTGTCCCTCAATAACTGCCCCCAATGTTACAATACAGTCAATGTTCTTTTTTGACAGCAAAATTTTAACCCCGAACGGAATGTCATAAGTTCCCGGCACCTTCATTACCTCAACAATTTCTGCATTTAAAAATTTAGCATGCTCCTTTGCTAGTTCAACCATTGCATAAGTAACATCGTAATTAAATTCTGCTGCTACGATTCCTATACTGATTTTTTTGCCCTCCATTTTAAATAAATAGTAAATTTAAATACTTATAAAATTAAATTATTAACCCTTTTCATACCACCTAATGCAATTTAAACAAAGATTTTATGAGCAGTTTTTTCATAAATAATTAAAATTTGAAACATTAAATTTAAATACTTATAAACTGAATTATTAAAAAGTAAACGAAAATAAGAAACATACAGCAAAAATATAAATTAAACAACAAATAAATTAAACAGGAAACATAAAATTAAAATGCCGTCAATGTATAAACACATAGGATTACTTTACAGAGGACTGAGAAAAAAATTAAAAGACCCGAATTTCAGTGACCTAAAAACCATTATTAAGGGAAGAGTAATGAAATTCAGACACAATGAAGAAGCGATAACTCATACAGAAAAGCCGATACGACTTGACAGGGCAAGAATGTACGGATACAAAGCAAAGCAGGGCTTTGTTGCGGCTGTCTGCAGGGTAAGAAAAGGCGGAAGAAATATAGGCATTCCATCCGGAGGAAGGAAACCTATGGGACATAAAAAACTTACTCCGGTAAAGTCAATTCAGCGAATTGCGGAAGAACGAACACAAAGAAAATTTATGAATCTGGAAATTCTTGCTTCTTATCTGCTTTATGAAGATGGACAGTATAAATATTATGAAGTAATAATGGTGGATCCGTATCATCCGGTAATAATGGCAGACAAAGATGTAAATTACTTGTGTGCCCCCAAACAAAAGCACCGGGTCTTCAGGGGTCTGACACCAACAGGTCATAAAGCAAGAAAGAACAGGGCATGAAAAATTTAGTGCTTTAAATTTAATGTTTTGTTTCTCTCCTGAAATTCACTTAAATTTAACAAATTTAACAAATATTTTTTGTTTTTATTTCTAATTTTTGGTGTTTTAATAAATTTTGGGGCTGTGGGGTAACCTGGCATCCTAATGGGCTCCAGAAATCTTAGCTGGAGCGCTGAGCCATTTCAACAAAAGTTGAAATCTCCGAAGGATAGTGAGGGGATTTTTGGCTATGACGAAAAAATTTGTATTGTATAAATATTATAAATACAACCATGCATTGGAGATACCCGCAGATGGGGGTTCAAATCCCTCCGGCCCCATTCAGACATTTTACTAAAAAATTACAGTGCTTTATGATGAGAAACGGGCGGTCTGATTATTATGATGAGATGAACAACCACTGAAAGCATTTAAATGTTTAATTGAAAGTAACCTTTGACACTCAACCATTTTCCATTTTGATGAACAAGATTAAATTTTATGGTAAGAAACCATAAAATAATTTTAATAAATATTCAGCAAGCATAAGAGAATATGCGATAAGCATGACGATGTATATATCTTTGTGAACACCTGTCAGAAAAAGGAAAATAAGAAAAATTCCGATTGCAACAACAATAAACAGAACTTTGTATTGTTTTGTATTTGTATTCGTATTTGTATCTTGCTGGTTTTCCTGCCAGTGTATTGGTTGCGATTGTATCAGGCATCCTTTTCCTTTTTCAATATTTGCTACCATAGTCAGGAGTTTTCTGCTTTTTTCATAGTATCCGATTTTTTGATAGCATATTGCTCCCTTTTTATAGTATTTTGCAGACAAAGTCAGTTCCCCGCGTTTTTCAAACTCACTGCCAATAAGTTCATATTTTTTGGCAGCATATTCAAAATTTCCCTGTTTTTCATATTATTCGGCACGTTTTTGACATGTTTCCAACATGTCCCTGTCATTTATCATTTTTACAGTATTTTTTTATTTTTTCTTTGATCTTTAACAGTTCATCATAGACGCCTCGTTTTTTCACATTTTCTTCAATATACTTTTCATTTAGTTTTCCCGTCTGTCGCAAATAAATCCCGATAGCATCATTTATATCCTGTTCTCTTGCAAACAGGAGTTTGTTTATTATTGTGTCTTCCGGGGATGCTACAAGTATTTCAACGCCATTGTTGTCAATTTTTCTTTCTGTCTTAATTGTTTGTTTTTCTCCCGCACCATAAGCACCCTTGGCATCTATGTGATATACAGAAAGCGTATCAAATATTGTAAAATGACTTTTCTCTTTTAATGCTTCTTGTATTTCATACTCTTCAACTGAAAAATCATTTGCGCGCAAAACATCAACAAATTTCTGAATTTTCTCCTGTTTTAAATCCATTATAATATCAACATCTCTTGTGGTCCTGATATTTCCCCAGCACACAACTGCTATGCCGCCAATTATTGCATAATCAATGTCAAGTTTTTTCATAATTTTTGCAATATCTGTTACGATGTCCTCTAATGTTCGTTTTTTATCTTTGTTCATTTTGTCGCTAATTTCGATAATTTTTCAGCAAAGTTGACCATATCAAACATTACTTTTAATGTTTCATCTGGTTTTTTATCTCTCAGTGCAATTGAGTCCCTTATTAATTCCTTTTCTGTCGTTTCTTTAACTTCCCGGCGCAGTTTTTGTATTTGTAATTTTTGTAATTTTTGTAATTTTTGAGATGTCATTTTTTTGGATTTTATGATTATTCTCTTCCCATTTTAATCTGATGGATAATGATATTTATCTGTTTCTGCAATTCATCGCTAATAACCATCTTTTCTTTCATTAGGTATTTGAGTTTTTCAATTATATCATCTACATCTTTTTTAAATTCTCCTCTGGCATAATTTTTTAGGTCAATTGTGTATTTTAATGTGTTTTCTATATCATTATGAGCTGCACAAACAGTTACAACTTTTCCGCAATAAAAACACGACCTTTTCAGGTCCCCTTTCAATTTACTTTCACTCCATGATTTTTTGTATTCTATTTTCAAATATTCTATCAGATCTTTCTGCATATCAAAAACATTTTGATATCTATCTTCCTTTTTCTTCTCAAGGCATTTCATTATAATGTTATCAATCACTTTCGCATCCGCATTTATTTCAGATGGCTTTTTTGGTTTTTCCATTAAAATATTCATCAGTATTTGCTGTTGTGTATCTCCGTCAAACGGATTCTTTCCGGTAACAAGTTCATAAAATAT
>MNZY01000234.1 GCA_001873845.1 Candidatus Altarchaeum sp. CG2_30_32_3053
CGGCTACATGAGAAAATTGACCGAATTAAATGTCACCAACCAATTGAAACGAGAATTTTTTCCCATTAATATAATTGAAACTGTTGAAAAACCTCGTTTTTTGAGAAATCGGAATTTAAAACCGATATGCTCAAACAACCCAAAAATTTGGAATTTACCTAATTTGGGACTTTTTCAACGCTCTCTATGCTTGCATTCATATAAATAACATAGGAAAGAAAGTAAATAAATTAATGACATTTAATTCGGTCAATAGCCGATAGTCATGTAATATGTAATATTGATGTTCAAAATAAATAATCAAAAGTTGAAATTTTCACTATATATTGATTTATTATTCTATCATAGAAAGTTAAGGTGCTTTATAGTAATTGACTTATTAAATCACAGAATTATAGTTGAGAAAATTTAGAAATGGACAAAGGAGAAAATCCACCTGTTGGTATTATTCTTTGCACGGAAAAAGGGAAAGAACTAATTGAATTGATTTTCTTGCCCAGGGACAATATAAAAGTTGCTGAATATTTAACAAAATTACCTTCAAAAGAACTATTTGCCGAAAAATTGCACAAAGCTATACTGACTGCAAAGGTAAAATTAAAAGAAGACAAAGATGTTAAAATAAACAATAATTCCACATAACAAAAATCCCAATAAATTTAACTGATTACATTTAAAATTTAATATGGACAATACCGATAACGAATTAAAGGATAAAGTTGATGAATTAAAGGATAAAGTTGATGAATTAAAGTATTACGGATTTAGTGATAAAAAGGTTTTGGAAATTTTAAAAACAGACAGTAAAAATAAAGATTCAGATGAAAAAAGCATAAGAAAAACCAGAAGAATACCTGTTTATAAAATGGTTGATACTTGTGCAGGAGAATTTGAGGCATCAACACAGTATTACTATTCTACCTACACCGATGAAGAAGATGAAGTTAATGTTTCAGATAACAAAAAAGCAATAATTTTAGGTGCCGGACCAATAAGAATCGGGCAGGGGATTGAATTTGATTACTGCACAGTTCATGCAATATCTGCATTAAGGGAGGAAGGAATAGAAGCAATTATCATAAACAACAATCCCGAAACGGTCTCAACCGACTTTGATGTTTCCGATAAATTGTATTTTGAACCGTTAACTTTGGAGGATGTATTAAATGTCATTAAAAAAGAGAGTAAAGATCTTACTGATAAAAATTTTCTTGGGGTTATTGTGCAGCTTGGCGGACAGACATCAATAAATCTGGCGAATGCTTTGAAAAAAGAAGGAGTGCCTGTTTTGGGAACACATCCTGAGGATATTGACATTGGAGAGAACCGGGAAAAGTCAGAAAAATTTTTTGAGAATTTGGGAATATTAAAGGCAAAAGGCGGAACCGGATATTCTTTTGAAGATGTCCGGAGCGCAGCAAAAGAGATTGGTTACCCTGTATTAATCAGACCGAGTTATGTTTTGGGAGGAAGGGCGATGGAAATTGTTTATAATGATGAGGAACTTGCAGACTATATGAAAGAAGCAGTAAAGGTTAGCGAAGATGAATTAGGCAAACATCCTATACTTGTTGATAAATTTCTTTCCGATGCAACCGAATGCGATGTTGATGCTGTATGTGACGGAACAGATGTTCTAATCGGAGCAATAATGGAACACATAGAGGAAGCTGGGATTCATTCGGGTGATTCCGCTGCGGTAATTCCCCCGCAGACATTAAGCAAGGAAATCATATCGCAGATCAAAGATTTTACAAAAAAAATTGCGATAAATTTACGGACTGTCGGAATGATTAACATACAATATGCAGTTAAGGACAAAAAAATTTATGTTATTGAGGCAAATCCACGAGCGAGCAGAACAGTCCCTTTTGTAAGCAAAGCGACCGGGATTCAATTGGCAAAACTCGCCACAAAGGTTATACTTGGAAAGAAATTGAATGAACTAATAAATGTAAACAAACACAATGAAAATCTTGAAAAAATAAAGCATGTTTGTGTTAAAGAGGTTGTTTTTCCGTTCCTGAAACTCCCGAATGTTGACCCTGTACTTGGCCCTGAAATGCGTTCAACAGGCGAGGTTATGGGAATTGCTAATAGTTTTGGAATGGCATTTTATAAAGCAGAACTTGCAGCAGGCACAAAGATTCCATCAGAAGGAAAAATTTTTATAAGTGTCAGAAGCGATGATACAGATGAAATTTTGCCGTTTGCAAAAAAATTTTATGATTTAAATTTTAAGATAATTTCAACATCCGGGACATCGCGATACTTATCACAGCACGAAATTCCGAACACACGGGTTTTAAAGATAAGCGAGGGTGAGCCAAACATACTAAATTTAATGAGAAATAGGAAGATTGACCTTGTAATAAACATTCCAAAGTTAGGAGCAAATCCGAGAAAGGACGGATATATGATAAGAAGGGCTGCTGTTGAGCTTAATATTCCTTACATAACAACATTAAAAGCAGTGAAGGCGGTTATTAATGCAGTTGAAACATTAAGAAAAGGGGAGGAAATTTCTGTTAAGGATGTAAATGAGTATAGGAATGGATAAAAAGTGTAACCGGTTATTTTATAATGCAAAAGAGATATACAAAACGTTGAAGCTGATGATGGAAATAGAAGTCATGTTTGGTGCTTTTAAGAACGTCCTTGATGCAGATAGACCGTATTTAAGTGATGATTATAAAATAGAAGGCTGGATGCTTATAAATTTTATCTCACTAATATTCTATTACAGAATTTATAAACCGCTTGTAGAAAAATCTTTGTTGAACACTTATTCTGTGAAAGATGTTCTCCTGCATCTCTCAAGGATATATAAACTCAAAATAGGAAATGAATGGCTGAACTCAGAAATACCAAAGAAAACGAGAAACTTAATTAATAAACTCGAAATACCTACTACTTAAAATATACAAAGTTACGGATTAAATTTATTAAAATTTAAATTTATCCTTTATATTTCTCTGCTGATTCTTCAAGCATTTCAAAATCCCTTGGTTTTTTGGAATGACATGAAATCAAGGTTGCCGTTGCCAGATTTCTCTTTGTTAAGGATATTCCAAAATGTGTTTCATTCAGTTCTGTTTTTTCAAGCAAAAAATTTCTGACAACCACTGTATTTATCATTCTGCTTTCGGATGTCAGATACTGGTGCGGAAGCCGGAGCAGGCATAAATTTTTCCTTACATTATCATCAATATCCGCAGATAATTTAAGCATCGCCTGCTGAATCAAGCCAATTGCATCAATTTCTTTAAATCCACCAACCGGAAAAATGTAATGCAGCATATCTTTAACATTATCACTCGCCCTTCCTATAACTGAAAATCCCGGTTTATGTGTATCAAGAAATGAAGTTGCGGTAATAAAGTCATTCATATCTATCACAGGCGGGTTTCCTTCAAATTTTGAAGGGTCAATCTGTTCAAGTGTCATTCCCTCACAAATATCAACCAAACTTCTTGCTATGTAATCATTATACCGTGAAAATAATGCCTCTATATTTTGGGCATAAGAAATTTTTTCATTGCTTGCGAGGATTATTGAGTCAGCATAGTTATAAATTTCATTCAATGCATCAACCGCATTTTTTGCAGTAAGAGAGCCCTCACTTTTTGCAGGAGTAATCAGAACAGCGATTACATATATTCCTAAATCCTTTAAAATTTTTGCGATTGTCGGACTTAATCCGCTTCCAGTTCCTCCGCCAAGAGATGTCATCAAAAATGCAAACTGAACAGCCATTTCTTTTCCTTTCGCTGTCCGTGTTTCAAGATAATATCTTATTTTTTCCTGTAAATCGGAATGCTGCCTTTCTGCATCGTCTTTTGATTTTGTCCTGTCCTGTCCGTATCCGCCAACTAAATAACTTTCTAAATTTTTTGTCGTTCCGTCAATAAATCCCTTGTCCTTACTCATTCCAAGCCAGTGTTTCTGTTTTATGTGTTTTAAATTTTTCATGTCCTTTGCAGTGGAATTTATTGCTATTGGCTTTGCTATTTTAAATAGGTCTTTATCATAAAATGCAGAGTCAAGTAATCCGCAGCCACCCTGTCCGACACCTATAAATGCGTACATTTGAAATCTGGTTAAAAAATGAATAGATTAATATGTTAAATTTGGATTAAATTTTGGATTAAATTTATATTTTTAAATTTATATATGAAATTGTGTAATCAAATACGAATAATGAATAATAAATTAAAAATTTCAACATAATTGTATTTTATTTGTTCTTCTTAATCTTTTCTTAATGCTCATCAGTCATTTACTCATTTATTGCATTTGTTTTATTCTTTAACAATGTAAATTTTTACAAGTCAACAATTTATATTCTAAAACCGGCAGCCCATCAAAACCGACGGGAATGACTCCTTTTTCTATTAATTTATCATTTGCGTTATTTTCATACGATTCCGGTTTTCTGATATATATCTTTCTTCCTTTTCTTATACCCTCTGTGACTCCCGACCATGTTCCGCCTTTTTCATCTGATTCTGCCACATAAATTTCCCCTGCCAGCCCATATATTACAGAATTCCTTGCCATGGCTAACCCTACACTCCATTGTGCCTTTGGAAAAAATGTGCTTAAAACCAGAACATTTCCTTCAACAATTTGTCTGTAATAATTTTTAAATCCTGAATAGAAAGTCATTATTCCCTGTGGCAATACAATGATACTTTTTCCTTTATATTTAAGTGCGGATTCCAGTGCCTGCCTGTCCACGCCCCTGGCAAATCCACTTATTATGACTTTGTGTTCTCCTGACGCCAGCATTGCAATGTTGTCTGTCCATTTCAATGCAATTTCCGATGCGTTCCTTGATCCTACAATTGCAACAGAATTTTCTTTTAATAACTTTTTATTTCCTTTCACATAAAGAATGGGTGGAGATTTGTATCCTAAATTTTCTTTTAATGTTTCAGAGTATTCGGGAGAATTTACCGGAATTATTTCATATCCCTGTGCAAATAAATCTTCTGCCAGAAAAGAGTATTTAGGTATTTCTTTTTTAACATTTTCTAAAAGATCTGTTTCTTTTTTGCTTAATCCGAAATGATCTGACCATTTTTTTGAGGACAAAGAAAAGAATTCCGCAATGCTACTTTTTGCATTATAGTTAATTTTTATGACAAAATTATTAATTTGCTCATATTTCCATCCCTCTGTGTGGATTAATGCCATCAGGCAGGGTATTTCCTGTTTGTTGATCATGATAAATCACCTCCGATTGTTTTAGATATTGTTAAAGGAGCTATTTTTACCGCCCCTAATTTAGTAAAATATCTGCCAATTTCTTTTATGGTGTGTCCGCTGTCAAATATATCGTCCACTATTAGAATTGACTTTCCTTTAATATCGCGTGGAGGTTCATACTCAAATGCGTCATTTACATTATCTCTTTTTAAAATCCAGTTTTGAAAAATTTTTTGCGGACTTGTAGCCCTTGTTTTTTTAAGTTTGTGAGAAACGGGAATCTTTAAGTTATAAGATATCTTTTCGGCAAAATTTTTAACCAAATCACCGGACTCCGTAGAAGGAACATAAACAAGCAAATCAAATTTATCTTTGCAGAATTTTTTTCTGAATGCTTTAAGCGTCTGTCTTAACAGGAAATCCGGAAAATCACCGCCGTTTTCATATTTGCATTTATGAATTACCGAACCAACATTTGAAAATCCATAATATGAAGATGCGACTCCATCAACCATATTATTTCGTTTGGATTCTACGGACAAGTCAGGAAAATAATTATTATTGAATTCTTCAATTTTATTATTCCAGTAATCAGTTAATTTTACAATGGCATGTTCTTCTTCTGCCATATCATTATCACATTTCCCGCAATCTTTTGCTATGTTATCACCTAAATAATCACAAAGAAATTTCATTCTGCACTGGCTGGTTTCAGCGTATGCTACTATCTTATCCAATTCGGCAAATTTTGTCTTTATCAGTTCTTCAAAGGAGCGAAAATCTAATTCAGGCGCATTTACTTTGAGTTCATATTTTTTACTTTTTCCGTAATAGGCCTCATTGATTATTTTCTGATCAATTAAATTTGCTTTAATAACTCTAACCTGCGTCTGATTTAGATTTGTCTTTCGCATAATATCCTGTTCACCTAATGGTTCTGATTTTAATGCATTAATGACTCTTTGATATTTATCTACGGAAGGCATGCTATTTTTAATAAACGACTTTGGCAGATCAGTGTCTTTGGGACTATAAAGAAGAATTATCTCTGTTGGTTTTCCGTCTCTTCCGGCTCTCCCGATCTCCTGGTAATAGTGTATTGGAGAAGCAGGGATTTGTGTATGAATAATAAAACGAATGTCCGGTTTATCAATTCCCATTCCCAAGGCATTGGTAGAAACAACACATTTCCATGCATTGTTCATTAAACCCTGTTCTATATGTTTTCGCGATTCAGCGTCCAGACCAGCATTGTATGCAATAGATGAAACACATAATGACTGTAACCCCCTTGAATAAATTTCTGTATTTGTTCTGGTGCCAGTATAAATAATACCGCTACCATGAATTAAATTTATATTTTGGCCCAGCCATGCCAACTTTTCATCATCTGATTCAACCTTGATCACTTTTAAATAAAAATTTTCTCTTAAAAGATTTCCCCTTATAGAAATTATCCTGCCGCCAATCTGTTCAACTATATCTTCTTCAACTCTTTTTGTAGCGGTTGCTGTAGTGGCCAGAACCGGAAAATTTTCAGGTAAAAGATTTACAAGATTAATTATTCTTCTAAAGGATGGTCTGAAATCATGCCCCCAAACAGAAATGCAATGTGCTTCATCAATAACAACCATTGATAAATTCATTTGTCTTGCGGTCTCAATCCATTCAGTATTTTCCTGTCTTTCAGGGGTTATATAGAGAATTTTTATCTTATCTTGCTTGGCTTCCCCAATTATTTCAGAATTTTCTTCAGGGGTCTGTTCGCTGTTTATACATTTGGCTTTAATTCCAATTTCATTGAGTTTTTTAACCTGATCGCGCATTAATGCAATTAACGGAGAAAAAATAACAGTTATTCCTTCAAACTGAGTTGCAGGAAATTGGTAACATAATGATTTGCCAAAGCCGGTTTTTTCTATCAATAAAACCCTTTCACCCTTTAAAATCTTTTTAATGGTCTCCCATTGTGTATCGTAAAAATGCCCGAGCCCAAATATTTGTTTCAGTTTATGTTCTGCTTCTGTTCTGTCCATAGTCAAATTGTTCTCTTTCCTTAATTTTCCAGATGATTCCATTTTGGAGTTTATTGGTGATTCTGATGCGTCTTTCTGCTCTTTTTTCTGATTTTCTTTTAGATTATCTAGAAAACAACTTCATTATCTTTCTACAATTTGGTTTCATTTGATTTATATATCTTTATAATTTCCAATACAGCATCACTATATTTTTTAATTTTCTTTTCGCCAAATCCGCGAATATTCATTAAATTTTCTTTTGTGGAAGGCAAATTATTTGAAATTTCAATCAGTGTTTTATCATGAAAAATACAATATGGCGGAAGATTTTCTTCATCAGCAACCATTTTTCGCCAAAATTTCAATTCCTTTAATAATTCGGGATTTTTAGAGACGCTGTTTCTATCTTTAATGTTTGCTTGTAATTTCACTTCAATTTGTTCGTTATTATCCAATGCGTTTTTACCTAACACTGTCATGTATAAGAGAGGTCTAGGAAAATTTGTTGTTTCGCTCTGCTTGACTATTAGATAACCTTTATCTGTGATTTGATCTATAATAATGATAACTTCATCGCGGGTATATCTCTTTAGTATCCCATAATATTCTGATTTATCAATATTCTGATTTATCAATTTCTTTGATTTGGAGCCTGTTAATATGTCTGCCAGTAATGACCTGCCAGCAGGAAAACCAAGTGTATTTATTAAACCCAGCATTTTTAACCCCGTATTGTCTTTAACTTTCTCGCCATCTTTTGAAATTTTTGTTGCCTCTCCACAGGATGCTTCTTCCGGAAGAATGTTTTTTGTTTCACTTAATTTTTCAGAAATTGTTTTAATCTTGTCAATCTCAATTTTTTCTTTCTTTAAGACAGCTGCCTTCCCTGTTTTTGATATTTTAACCGTTGGGTACAGTGGTTCTCCAGCTCTTTCAAGATACATCTTCTGCATGAGCTCGTCAATAACATCCATGATGTCATTTGTCTTAAAGTTTTCGAGAACTCCGCAGTATTTGCTTTTGGTGCAGCTATGCTCTCCGATGGTTTTCACTTCAGACCCTGTTAATATACCTACAATCTCGTTTTTATCTGATTTTTCGCTGAATTCAAGGACGCATTTAAGAACAGTCAGCGGGATCATGCCTTTATCTTCAATTAACCCTGTTTCCTCCCAGACTTCGCTTTTGATTTTAATGGAAGTTTGCAGGTCTTCTTCTTCAATGATTTTCTTTTTTGCATCCTCTATTGCTTTTAACACAAAAGGTTTGCTGAAAAATTCCCTGCACAATTTCTCGGCTTCGTCAGTGAAATGTATTTCATAATCCGGCGGCAGGCATTTCTTATACTTCCAGTAATTAAACCGGTAGTCCATAAGAACTATCGCCCCGACATCGTTTTCGCTCCTGATCCCTCGTCCTGCCGCCTGAATCACCTTACTTATCGCTGGATATATGTGCCCGTATAGCTTTCCTTTTTCTCTGCCAAATTTCTTAATATAATAATCCAACAGATTTTTTACTTCAAGGGTTGGTGGGCTCAACGGCAGTCCAACAATTAATACCGCGCGAAGAATGTTGTTCCGGTAGTCAACGCCCTCGGAAAGAGAACCGGACTGCACGCCCATCAGAATTTTATTTGAATTTATTTTTAATTCCCTGTATAATTCGTCTTTAGCGGATTTACTCATGTGCCTATTTTCAAGAAGGATGTTGTCTGTTTTGTCCCGGATTTTAAAGTCGTTGCTGCTTTCAAATTTTTTGGATATTTCCTCCATCAGCAAATAAGAAGGAAAGAATACTGCAATATTTCCTTTAACTGCGTCATGTACCTTTGATATTTTCTCTGCGATATCAATGTACATTGAATCATTTCTCTCGGTGTAAAGGGTAGTGAGTTTTTCTGTCACCAGAACAATCTTGTTTTCAGAGGGAAAAGGTGATTTGTATTGCTTAAGCAGTGAATGCTTTGCTCCAAGTATGTCGGCGTACATCTCCACAGGATAAAGTGTCCCGCTCATCATGATTGTCGCGTGTGCATTTGAAATTATGTCTCCACTTAATACTGACGGATCAAGAAGCCGAAACGAAAGCTGTGGTGTGTTCTCATTTTTATAAATCCGTGAACACGGAAGCTGTGTAGTCCATTTCTCAAGAAAGTCAATTAATGAAGTTACAGATGACATCTCTTTTTTATTGTGTTTCTCTTTTTCTACAAGCCCGGCTTCTGCATCTTTTAAGGCACCAACAAATTCAATGTAACTCATACTATCACCAAGTGCCTCCTGAAGTACCTGCTCAATTCCATCAATAATATTCTCCCGGTTAATGTTTTTTTCTGTGTTTGCTGGCATACGCCGAATAAAATCGTCAAAAAACCTGCCTATTCCTTTCAGGTGCCTGTAAAGTTTCTTATCTATGGCATTTATTTCCTTTGCTGTTTCCTCAATGAGATTCATAGTTAGCTCGCCGGAAAGCTGGCCTCTTAGCCGGTCCGGGAGATTATGGGCTTCGTCAATAATTAAAATCATGTCGCTGACTGATTTATGGGTTTTCTCAAGAACCGTCTCAAAAATATCTGAGAATACATAGTTGTAGTCACATATAATGATGTTGGTTTCGGATATTGCATCAATCGCTGCTTTGTGTGGGCAGATTACATTCCTGGTGCAAAAATCCTTCAGTTCTTCAACATGCATGATATTCATAAGTATGTGATTGGTAATGTTCTTATCACTCCTGAAATACCTGCACTTCCTGGTTTTTTGGTCATGGATACATTGTTCATTAAATAAAGTATAATATCCCTGTGCAATATCTCTTGGACACATTGCCTGCTTGGATATTATGTCAACAACCGAAAAACTATCATTATTTTTATTTTTATCTTTAATGAGCCGTAGCGTGTCAATTACAATTTTGTGTTGGGATTGTTTTGATGTGAGAAACAAAATAATTTTGTCGTTGTTTACAGCGTATTCAAGTGCAGGAGTTATAGCAGCTGCGGTTTTGCCAATTCCTGTCGGAGCGTGGGCTATTAATGTGCCTCCTGTTTCAAGCACTGTTTTTATGTCTTCTATTAGTTCTTTTTGCCCGTTTCGGATTTCTGAAAATGGAAATAATAAATTCATCTTAAATATCATCTTAAATATCAAAGTTATGGTCCAATAAGAATTTTATTCAATATAAATTGCTGGTTTTAATGGCATAGCAAACCTTCTGCTGCCTTTCGGATCATAAGTCGCATTGACATCAATGTTTATTTCTAAATTTAATTCCTTCTCTAAAAACTTCTTTGCTTCTTCGATCTTTTTGATTTCTTCTGCGGCAGCAGGGATAAATTTAACATCGTCTTCATACGTCTTTTGCATTATTGATAAGACCTCCTTAGAGTGTTGCTTAAATTTACCCTCTTTCATAACATCCTTTATACCCATTCCTTCACTGATTTTGCCAGACAATTCCCTTTTCCAGTCCTCTGCAAAGTAAATGAAAACCATTGTCGGCTTTTTATATTTTCTTACCAGTCTGGCAAAATTTCTTGTGTTCTCAATTAATTCAGTTATCATAAATTCCATATTTTCGGCACCCTCATTAATTGCGTTCTTATCTACCTTTAAAGAACACTCTGCACTGACAAATCCTTCTTTTCCGATATTTCTCCATAGTTTTTCACATGTAAAAGGAATAAATATTGACATCACTTTAATCCACTGTTCAGAAATTTCCTTCAGCACTCCTTTATTTTGCTTTGCCTGATTTGTCCTTCTTAAATACCACTTTACATCATTAAAAAATTCAGAAAAAATTTTTTGTAGTGCTCCCCTTATTTCCGATTTGTCCATTAAATTTACGAATTCCTCCAAATGTCTGTTAAATTTTGAAACGAGCCATCTGTCCATATCATTAACTTCATCACTGTTGTTTGTGTTTTGCACTATTACTGAATTTATAAAATTTACGAATTCCTCTATCTTTGTCTTTGTTGCAAAGACATCTTTTTCTTTCCAGTCAAGCGTGGAGCATGTCTCTGCTACATAACATAAATGTAATCTGACAACATCTGCGCCAAATTTCTCACATGTGTGTTTAAGGGGAAGGGCATTTCCAAGCGATTTGGACATCTTTTTTCCTTCGGAGATGAGCATTTCATTCAAGGAAAATTTTTTTGGCCACAGATTTTCGGGAAATACCGCAGCATGATGAAACAATGAAAATGTTAGATGGTTTGAAATATGGGATATTCCTGTTCTTCTCTCATCCATTGGATAATAATAAATAAATGTTTCCCTCAGATTTTTGTATTTTTCGCAACCATCAAATTCCTTTCCCAAAAATACATAATCAAAAAATTTCTCATCCATCTCATCAATGTCAAAGTTCCTCAACATATGTGCAATTGTATAAAATGCCATATAAATCGTGCTGTCGCTTAAACTCTCAATCATCCATTTATTGTCATAAGGAAATTTTGTTCCAAGTCCGCGGTTTCGTGTGCACGGCCATTCGTGAAGCCATTCAATTGCATTAGCAAATGCAACGCAGTAAATTTTCGGCTCAATTGTCATATTTTTTAAGGCATTTCTGGCTAAATTTTTCCAGCCCTCATCTGCATAATTTAAAAACCATTGGTCTTCAAGCACCCTTATTTCAAGTTCTGTTCCGCATCTGCATACACCTTTGACTATCTTTCCTTTCTTTTCTTTAATGTTGTTTTCATAAATTTTGTTTAGTAAATTTAGCAATTTAAGCTTTTCAGAAACCTTTTCCTTGGCAGTGTTTACCTTCATTCCCTTAAATTCCATACAATTTTCATTCATAACTCCGTTATAAAATTCATCTTTATACAATTCCTGTGTTACTTCTTCCAACCTTTCATCCCTTTGGTCTTTTATGTCCTTGGCAATTTCTTCAACCTTGATTTTTGAATCGATTATCCTAAAATTTGCATTTTTGTCAAAATTTATCCTTAGGTCTCTCAGTGCAATATAATCATACGGTGCATGCCCAGGAACAGAATTTACAACTCCTGTTGCAGTATCATCATCAACAAAGTCAGCCTTAAAAATTTCAACTGTTTTATTTGTTAATGGAGTTATCGCCTTCTTGCTGGTTAAAATTTCCCCTTTAAATTCTTCAATAACAGTGATTTCAAAACCCTGTTTTTTTAATTTTTCGCATGCTTTTTTTGAAATTATCCATGTCTCATCAGTTTCCATATTTCTTACATTTGCCCTGACATAAATTTTTTCATGATTGACCCATAAATTTGTAATTCCAAAGATTGTTTCTGGACGCAATGTTGCTGCAACCAAATAGCAATTTTCATTTTCAGAGACAATTTTTTCTTTGAGCATATAATACTCACTCATTTCAATGTCTAATTCATCACCGCTTTTTATATCATCTGTTGTTACAGGATTGTTACACGAAGGACAAAAATACACTGCGTGCCTTCCTTTGATTATTAAATTTTGAGCCGCAAATTTTTTGTATTGCCATTCAACAAATTTATTGTAAAATTTCTCACCTGTGTTAAATTTCCTCCGCCAGTCAATGCTATATCCCATTCTTTTGAAATCGGCGATTATAACATTGGCATAGTAATTTGCCAGGACATCCGGCTCTTTAAACGATTGCACGATTTCATCAATCTTGCTTTCATTTTTTTCATAGATAGAAACATATTCCTTATGCATTGCGAGCATCTTTTTATCGTTTTGCTCTATCCTTTTTGCTATTGCCAATATAGGTGTTCCGCTTATATGGAATGCCATAGGGAATAAAACATTGAAACCCTTTAAGCGATAATATCTTGCGGTTACATCTCCAAGAGTATAACTCCTTGCGTGTCCAATGTGCAATGCTCCTGATGTATAAGGATATGGAACAGTAATAAAATATTTTGGTTTGTTCTTATCTGCATTGCTTTCAAAGGTCTTTGAATTGTCCCATGATTCAATTATCTGTTCATCTGAAAATTTAGTTGTGTTTTCCATTTTATTTTTAAATTAAATTTCCACACATAAATATAAATTTTAGGTGCTGCCCCACTAAAATTGGGATAATTATATATTTGTTTTTTTTACTAATATTTTTACAAGTTATAGGACTTACTTAGATTATTTTGTAAATGAACATAAAA
>MNZY01000184.1 GCA_001873845.1 Candidatus Altarchaeum sp. CG2_30_32_3053
TTACCGGAAAGAATCCGTTTGACGGAGATACACAACAGCAAATACTGAGGAATATTTTAATGGAAAAACCAAAAAAACCATCTGAAATAAATGCGTATGCGAAAGTGATTGATAACATTATAATGAAATGCCTTGAGAAGAAAAAGGAAGATAGATATCAAAATGTTTTTGATATGCAGAAAGATCTGATAGAATATAAAGATCTGATAGAATATTTGAAAATAGAATACAAAAAATCATTGAGTGAAAATAAATTGACAGGGGACCCGAAAAGGTCGTGTTTTTACTGCGGAGAACTTTTAACTGTTTATGCAGCTAAAAATGATATAGAAAACACATTAAAATATGCAATTGACCTAAAAAATTATGCCAGAGGAGAATTTAAAAAAGATATAGATGATATAATTGAAAAACTCAAATACAAAATGAAAGAAAAGATGGATATTGGAGATGAATTGAAGAAACAGATAAATATCATTGTCCATCAGATTAAAATGGGAAGAGATTAAAATTTAAAAAATTTTAAAAATAAAAAATGAAGAACGACATATATAATATAATTTACTCGGGAAAAACAGAAAAGGGCAAAAGGGAAAATAACGAAGATGCTTATGAAATTGTTACTTATGAATGTTGCGGTGAAAAAATTCTTATGCTTGCCGTTGCAGATGGTCTTGGAGGGCACGCATCCGGCGAACTTGCAAGCAAAATTGCAGTTATGGAACTGCGGGAGACAATAAAAAGAGGAGTAGATGATATAAATGCAAAAAGTAAAAGTACTATCACAACAGAAATACTTAAAAATTTGCTTTTAAGTGGATTTAAAAAAGCCAATGACGAAATTTTGTATCAGGCAAAAATTGTGCCAGGAAGAAAAAGCATGGGAACAACAATGGTTGCAGCATTAGTAAAAGAAGATGGCGAATGTGCTATAGCAAATATTGGGGACAGCAGAGCTTATCTGATTAAAAATACTAATACTGATAATACTGATAATACTGATAATACTGATAATACTGATAATACTGATAATACTGATAATACTGATAATACTGATAATACTGATAATACTGATAATACTGATAATACTGATAAAAACAAAATATGGCATACAAAAGACCACAGTTTTGTTCAGTCATTGGTTGATATTGGAAAAATAACCGAAGAAAAAGCATTTTCACATCCGATGAAAAACCTGGTTGAAAAAGCACTTGGATTTGGAGAAAACATAAAACCTGACATATATGAAAAGAAAATTGAAGATGAAATTTTAATGATAAGTTCAGACGGATTGCATGATTTTATAAGAGATGAAGAAATTAAGGACATTGTTTTAAAACATGAAATTTCAGTAGTTGATATATTGATTGAAAAAGCACTTGAAAAGGGAAGCTATGACAATATCACTGTTGTCATGGCCAGGAAAAAACAGGAAAAACAAAACAATATATAATAAAACCGGAAGTCGTGTGCATTCATCACCCGCAATTTCAGAACTGTAATAAAAGATTTGAAAAATGCTGTTTTAGTTACCATTTTTGCAGCAACTCTGGACTTTATTGGAAAATTCAAGGATCAATTAAATGAGAGGCAAACAGGATTATTGGACTATTTAAAAACCCACGAGTCAATAAAATCTAGGGAATATGCCAGATTATTTGAAATCAAGGGCCGGCAGGCAAGAGTAGATTTATCAAAACTTGTAGATATGGAACTAATAATAAAAGAGGGCAGAGCAAGGCAAGCAATTTACAAATTAAATTCAGCAGTATCCAGCAAAATGAGGATAGAATGCCTAAAATAATATAACGGGATAAATAAAAAGAGTTGTATTGGCATAAAGATATATCTAAAAATACAGCAGTCCGGGAATTAAAAAAATTATTGAAGAAAGAGATACTCAAAAAACAGGAAAAATAAAACAATATATAACCTTAAACAAAATGGAAAATAAAAATAAAAATTTTATTAAAATAAAAACAGGGAACAGTAAACTAAATAGTAAACTAAACAGTAAACTAAATACAAAAATACAAAAATATTAAATTTTATTTTTCTGGCCGGTGTTTGTTTTATTCTGCTTTTGTCTATATCAGCGGCAGAGGACTGGCAGATGTTCCGGCACGATTTGGAACACTCGGGCAGGACATCAGATGTAATTGAAAATCCAGGAAATCTTGAATTAAAATGGAAATTTGAAACTGGAAGTGCGATATATTCCTCTCCGGCAGTCTTTGGAGATTACCTTTATATCGGTTCTTATGATGGTTTCGTTTACTGCATAAATAAAAACACGGGCGAATTGAAATGGAAATTTAAAACCGGAATGGTAGTGTCTTCATCCCCGGCGATCGCTGGCAATTACATCTTTGTTTGTTCTGAAGACAGTTTCATTTATTGTTTAAACAAGCAGACGGGCGAATTAAAATGGAAATTTGAAACCGGAATGGCAATATCTTCATCTCCGGCGGTCTTTGAAGATTATCTTTATGTTAGTTCTCACGATGGGTTGGTTTATTGTTTAAACAAGGACAGGGGCGAGGTTATACGAAAATTTGAAACCATGGGAACATCTTCATCCACGGCGATATCCGGGAATCACATTTATATTCAGGTTGTACCGATATTTTTCCCACGAATGTAACTTTTTAGTCACGCAGGTATAATTGTACGAACATTTGAAAAATTCATGGGACTTACCGGCCCACTCCAACCATTCATCATATGATAAAGGCCAACTATGATAATTACTAATGGTTATGTAGCATATGAAAGTAGGCCACTTTTATTCTTGTGAATTATTAATTAGACTGCTATAATAACCTACCTATAAA
>MNZY01000233.1 GCA_001873845.1 Candidatus Altarchaeum sp. CG2_30_32_3053
GCAGAAAAAAAGTGCATTGTATGCGGCAAAAAAGGAAAGGTTGCGCGTATCGGAAAGACATACTAAAACATGTGAAAATAAAAGTAACTATTCAGAGGGTATTTTCAAAATGTTCCGAACATTTTGTAAATCTCCGAACGATAGTGAGGTGATTTTCAAAACGCAAAGTTTTGAGCAGAAAAAAAGTGCATTGTATGCGGCAAAAAAGGAAAGGTTGCGCGTATCGGAAAGACATACTAAAACATGTGAAAATAAAAGTAACTATTCAGAGGGTATTTTCAAAATGTTCCGAACATTTTGTAAATCTCCGAACGATAGTGAGGTGATTTTCAAAACGCAAAGTTTTGAAAATATACTGAAAATCTTTGAGATTTTCAATCTTTAAAAATCTTTGAGATTTTTAAATACTAAAACCTTCGGTTTCAATCTTTAAAAAATCTTGGGATTTTTTAAATACTAAGAATCTACAAGATTTTCAATCTTTAAAAATTTACGGAATTTTTAAATGATAGCGAAGCGAACTTATTTTAAAATCCAAAAGGATTTTAAAATCTCCGAGCAACTGCGAGGTGATTTTCAAATTCGTAGAGAATTTGAAAAGACACGAACGAAGTGAGCGTATTTTTAAAACGAAATTTTAAAATACTGAAACCTTTGGTTTCAATCTTTAAAAATCTATAAGATTTTCAATCTTACAAAAATGAGTTACGTTTTTATAAATACACGAACGAAGTGAGTGTAAAATCAAAAAATTTACTATTGATTTTTTGGGATGGTTGAATAGTTACTTTATTTATATCTAAATTTAATTAATTTATTGGTATTTAAATTTTAATTAATTTATTGGTATTTAAATTTTTAGTAACTGTTTAGAGAATATATTTATTTTATTTACTCCCTTTCATAATTATTTTTCATAATTTGTGTATTTGTGTTGGTTTATTATTTAAGTTATTCCTGAACAAGTACAAATCATAAGCACGATTTTTTAACTGGTCTATTATAATATTATGTGCTCTTTTAATTATTGCCCTATTACATAGGATTAGATTACAATTTGCATTATGTTTATTGTGTTATGTTATTGCACTTCATATATGTTAATCTATTAAGCATCAGGCATATTTATTTTTTTGATTAAATTTAACTATTCTTAACAGCAAGAAAAGAAAAAGAAAAAGAAAAAGAAAAATAAGTAAAGTTCTAATACAAAGATTAAGATGGAATTTAAAGATATAAAGCGTATCGTAGAGCAACAGTTGGGAAATAAAGTAACAAAGGTTGTTCCTGAGGGTCCGAGGATCGTAGTTTATGTGGATGATAGAAAACATTTTGCGGAGCATTTGGATGAAATAAAGGAACTGGCGTTACAATTGAAAAAAAGAATAATATTAAGAGGTGGTGTGTCAGGTCTTTTGGATCCGCAGGCGACAATTAAAAAAATAAAGGAGATAATTCCTGAGGATGCAAATATAACAGAAATAAATTTTGACCCGTATTTTGAAAATGTATATATTGAAGCAGAGAAGTTGGGAATGGTCATAGGCAAACACGGAGAGACACTAAATGAGGTCTGGAAACAGACCGGGTGGAATGCCCAGGTCATAAGAAAGCAGCAGATTAACGCAGAAATTGTTGACAGCATAAGAAAAACAATTATGGGGATAAATATGGAAACACAAAGAACAATAAATTTAGCAAAGAAAAAGGAATGGAAAGAACTTTTTGAATATCCAAAAAATTTAATGCATGAAAGACAGGAAATTTTACATGACATTGGCTTTAAAATTTATCGTTCTCCTTTATCACCTCCTGATTGGGTGAGGATTATGCCTTTGGGAGGGGCATCCGAAGTCGGAAGATCTACATTCCTACTCAAAACACCTGAAAGCAATATATTGCTGGACTGTGGAATAAATGTTGCCGCACAGGACAAAAACAGATTTCCTGATTTCAGAGCGGCTGACCTGGCAATAGATAAATTAGATGCTGTTGTTATTTCACACGCACACATGGATCACTGCGGATTTCTTCCGTATTTATTCAAGTATGGATACCGCGGACCCGTCTATTGTACGGAACCAACCAGGGATTTGATGACTCTGCTTTTACTTGATGCAATAAATATATGGGAGAAGAATGAAGAAAAAGCATTATATTCTGCAAAAGATATAAGAGAAGTAATCAAGCATACAATTACTCTTGACTATAATGAGGTGGCAAATATAACTCCTGACATGAAACTGACACTTTATAATGCAGGTCATATTCTTGGCTCTTCTATGGTGCATATTCATATTGGAGAAGGCATGCATAATCTTGTTTATGCAGGAGATATGAAATTTGGTGATGTGCGATTACTGGAGCCAGCGCAGGCACATTTTCTCAGGGTTGAAACGCTTGTAATTGAAGGAACTTATGGAGGTAAAGACGATGAACAGCCAAGCAGAAAAGATGCAGAAGAAAATCTGATAAAGCAAATACAGGAGACGATTGAAAGAAAAGGAAAAATTTTAATACCTGCATTTGCTGTCGGAAGATCGCAGGATGTTATGCTCGTACTGGAAAGATACAGGGAAATTAATGTGCCCATATATCTGGATGGAATGATTTGGGAAGCAACAGGAATTCATACAACTTATCCTGAATATTTAAATTCTTATTTAAAAAATCGCACTTATAGTGGAGATAATCCGTTTTTATACGAAAATTTTCATAAAGTAGGGAGTATAAAAGAAAGAGAAGAAATAATAAATTCTCCTGAGCCGTGTATTATAATTACTACTGCTGGGATGATGACAGGTGGCCCGGTTTTGGAATACCTGAAGGGCTTAAGCGGTGATGAAAAGAATACCCTGGTATTTGTAGGGTATCAGGCAAAGGGCTCTCTTGGAAACGATATACAAAATGGAGCGAACGATGTTGTTTTACCTGATAAAGAAGGAAAGGCGAAAAGATATGAAATTAAGATGCAAATTTCAACCGTTGACGGATTTTCGGGACATGCGGATAAAAGGCAGCTTTTGGGCTACCTGAAAAAGATAAATCCCAAACCAAAAAAGGTCTTTGTCGTTCACGGCGAAAAAGAGAAATGTGTAAATTTTGCATATGCAATAAATAAATTTTTTAATATAGATGCATCTGCTCCGCAAAATTTTGACGGATTGCGAATTGCTTAGAAATACTTAAATTTAAGGGATTATAACAAAATAACAAAATAACCGAGAGATTGTTTAAGACCTTTATTTTTAATACTATCCTGCTTGTGCCCGGAGTTTTAAAAATTTCATTTTTAAAATCAGGACAATCCCGAAAATCGCTCGGAAATTAAATAAATTTAAAATCGCGAGGTTGCCATTTTCAAATCCATAAAACATCTAAAAATCTCCGAACAAAAGTGTTACAAAGCCATGGTAGTATAAATCTCATACTTCTTTGTGTTTCTGTGTGAGGAATTACATTTTAATTAGCCATGAGTTTCCCACCCCAGCGTAAAAGTTTGGGCGTAATTTTCAAATCCCAAAGATTTGAAAATATCCAAACGATGGCGAGGTGATTTTCAAATTCGCAGAGAATTTGAAAAGACACGAACAAAGCGAGCGTATTTTCAAAATCAAAAGATTTTGTAAATATCCGAGCAACAGCGAGCGTATTTTTGTTTTTAAGCATAATTAATTTTGTAAATTTTTAAAATTACTCGTCCATTTTTTGATGGTGGGAAAGAAAGGATTATCTAAACAATCAACTGAAATCTTCGGTTTCAATCTTTCAAAATACTGATTGCTGATGGTATTTTGAAATGAGAGCAAAGCGAACATATTTCACCATCTCACGGATTTAAAAATATGAATCCCTTTCAATTTGCTGCTTTATTTATTTTCTCCATTATTTTCTTATTATCTTTGAATGCATACTTAATCACATCAACAATTGTTGTAACAGGAATAATTTTAATTTTTCCCTCGTATCGTTTTTCTAACAGCACATCTTTCTCATTACTCTTTGGAATTATAACCCCTTTAAGCCCTGCATTTATCGCCGCCTCAATTTTTTGTGTTATTCCTCCCACAGGCAGTACTTCTCCCCTTACAGTAAGCGAGCCGGTTATTGCAACTTCCTGATATATTCCAACATGTTCAAGCGCAGATATCATTGCTATTGTTACTGCAATAGATGCAGAATCACCTTCAACACCTTCGTATGTCTGCAGGAATTGCACATGAATATCGTAGTTTGAAATTTCTTTTCCCATAAAAATTTTAATAATTGCAGACACATTGGTTATTGCTTCCTTTGCGATTTCTCCAAGCTTTCCCGTTGCTATTATTTGTCCTGTTCCTTCACTTGACGATGGTGAAACCTCGGCAACAATCGGTAAAACCATTCCCACATCTCCGAAAACAGCCAGCCCATTTGCTCTTCCAACACTTATGCCTTTTGTCAGGATTACTTCGTATTCTTTACGTTTATCCATGTAAATATCACCGATTTGCCCTTCAAGTGTTCTCGCTATTTTTTTTGCATCAAATACATCATTTACCTCTACAAATTTATGTTTTCTTTTTATTGCCAGGTCCCCGGATGCTCTTATCAGTCCCCCCAGTTCCCTAAAAATCAGTGTTAACTTTCCCTTCATTCCGGCTCTTCTTTCTGCTTCTCTGATTATTACATCAACGGATTCTTTTGTAAAATGAGGAATTTTTCCGTCTTTTATTACCTCCTGAGCAACAAATCTGACTAATTTTCTTCTGTTGTCTATTGTATCCGGCATCGTATTATCCAGATAAATTTCATAACCATATCCCCTTATTCTGGATCTTAATGCCGGATGCACGTGTTCCATATCCACCAGATTTCCCGCGGCAACCAATATAAAATCGCACGGAACCGGATCACTCATTACCATTGCGCCGCTGCTCATTTCACTTCTTCCAGTTATTGAAAGTTGTTTTTCCTGCATGGCAGTAAGTAAATCCGCCTGTGACTTTCCCAATGTTGAAATTTCATCAATGTAAAGTAAACCTTTGTTGGCTTTATGTATCATTCCGGCCACAACCCTTAAATGCGGGGGCGTCCCTAATCCACCGGATTGCAGTGGGTCGTGCTTAACATCACCAAACAATGCACCTGCATGCGAACCGGTTGCATCAAAAAAAGGCGCATGTTTTTTGTTTGCATTGTCAACAATTACCTTTGGCACATTTCCACGGGTTGGTACGCCCATCATCTGCCTGAAATTCATTCCCTGAAATAGCAGTAAAAACATTCCGACGAGCATCGGTGCAAAAATAATAGTTGAATCTATCTGAATATAATGAGTCATTGCATAAAAATAGATTGCCAAAGGAATAATAAAGAAAACAATAATGTAAAGAAATGTTTTACTTTCTCCTGAAGAAGATGTTCGTGTGTTTTCGGCAAATTTTTTAACATTTTTTTTTCCTTCACCGGCCTTAACAACCTTTATTTTAGGATTATTTTCATCTTCAAAATTTCTAAAAGAAAGAATATCCACTAATTCTTCAACAGGGAGTAATTCAGCCATTGCTTTGGCAAGCATTGACTTTCCTGTTCCTGGATCACCGATGAGCATTATGTGTCTTCTCTGGATTGCCGCATTTTTTATTATATCAACGGCCTTATATTGTCCAATAACCTGGTCAATTGTTTTTTTTGGTATTGGAATTTCCATGGTTGTTACATACTTCTCAAAAATCTCAGGATTTATATCTTCAATATTTTCTACTATGTTTGCTTGTATTTTGCCTTCGTATATGTTTAACTTGCCATTTTCTTCTTTTAAAATGTATTCGTATGTCTTGCCACCTGAGATTTCTAAAACTACCTTCTTTTCTGTTTTATTAAGTTTAAGGGTAATTGAATCCGAATTTTTGTTTTTATTTGTAACATTTATTGTTTCCATGTTTCTGCTTTTCTTGATTTCTGCATTCTCTGTCCACTCTATTTTTAGATTGTCTTTCAAGAATTTTAGAAGTTGCCCGTTGTCTTTTTCAGGAACATCATCCCAGCTAAACAAATACTTGCATTCTTTCGTTTCTTCGGTCTCATCTGCTTTTTTGCCTTCTTTACCTTTATTATCGCTCGCAATTATCTTTTCCAGATCATCTATATATCCTTTAATATCTTTTCCAAATTTATAGATCTTTGTCTTGCCCTCTTCTTCTTTTAAAAGGTATTTGCGAGTCTTTTCTCCTGAAATTTCAATGATTGATCTGCCTTTTTTTTCATTAAATTTAAATTCAATTGAATTTTTATTATCTAATTTGTCAATAACAAATATAATTTTACCATCATCGCTTTTTTTGATTTCTGCTGTCTTTGCCCACAATATTTTCATATCATCCTCTAAAAATTTCAGAAATTTCTCACTGTCGTTTCCGGGAATATCCTTCCATCTGAATAAATACTTTTTGTCCATATCTATTACTTCTGTTGTTTCGCTCATTTTTATCTTATTTTTTCAAAAATTTCTTTTGCGTAATCCATATTGATTTTCCTGTCTTTTATCATGATTTCTGCAACCCTGGTGGTAGTTTCAGCGGGAACGCCTGCACTTATTGCAATATTTCTTGCGTGTAATTCCATGTGCCCTCTCTGAATTCCCTCTGTTGATAGTGCTTTCAATGCTGCTAAATTTTGTGCCAGACCAAGAGATGCTGCAACTTCAGCAAGTTCTCCTGCTGATTTCACATTTAAAATTTTTAAATTTGTTCTCGCCTGCGGATGGACTTTTGTTGCCCCGCCTATTATTCCGACTGCCATTGGAATTTCAATACTTCCGACTAAATTTCCGTCTTTGTCTTTGCTGTAATGGGTTAATGGAATGTAACCATGCATCGCAGCATAACTGTGTGCCCCTGCTTCAACTGCCCTGAAATCATTTCCCGTTGCGATTATCAAAGCATCAATTCCGTTCATTATACCTTTGTTATGTGTAGCACATCTGAATATATCACTCACTGCAAACTTGTATGCTGTTAAAATTTTATCAACCACGCTTTCGCCACCCAGTGTATCTTTATCAAATATCGCATAAGAGTATGCCTTTCTGTATATTGCTAAATTTGAAATAATTTTTAATAAAACATCTCCTCCGGTTATTTCTTTTATTTTTTCTTTAACTCTTTCTGTCATCGTATTTACTGCGTTTGCTCCCATAGCATCCCTGCAATCAACAAGTAAATGAACAACCAGTATATTATCACTGATCTTCCGCACTTCAATATCTTTGCATCCGCCTCCGAATTTTACCAGTGTAGCATCGCAGGCATTTGCCATCTCAATTATTTCCTTCCTATATTTTAAAATTTTAATCTGTGCTATTTCAACATCATCTAAATTTATCACCTGAATCTGTCCTATCATTACCGGCTCATCAGTATGTGTTATAAATCCACCTTTAACCCGCGCCATTTTTGCTGCGTTTGAGGCAGCTGCAATGACTGACGCTTCTTCTGTTGCCATGGGAATTAAATAGTCATTTCCGTTTATCAAAAAATTTGTTGCTATCCCCAAAGGTAATTCGTAGGTTCCGATTACATTTTCAACCATCTTGTCTGCAATGTTTGTCAAATTTCCATTATAATATGCAATTTCTTCATCAGTTAAATTCGTAAGTTCCTTGATATTTTTCCTCCGTTCATCAAGGGACATCTTGTACAAATGTATTTTTGAATCCATTTTAAAGTTATCATATAAAAAATTTATTTTATAAATTTAGTTTTCAAGTTGTTATTTTTATTTTATCTTTCTTTTTCATTATCTTTCTTTTTCATTATCTTTCTTTTTCATTATCTTTCTTTTTCATTATCTTTCTTTTTCAT
>MNZY01000232.1 GCA_001873845.1 Candidatus Altarchaeum sp. CG2_30_32_3053
GTCCATCCGTAAAGTATAAAATTTTGAAAAAATTTTAACTTTTTCAAGGTAAATTATTATGTTTTTGACAAAAATTACGGGTTTATGGATGAACACTAAATAAAAACAAAATATAAATAAAATAAACTATAAAATTTTAAAAATGGCGGAAGAATCGAAAAGATGGATGTTAGTAGGAATTGGATTGATAATAAATATATGTCTTGGAGCGATATATGCATTTAGTGTATTTAGGGCCCCTCTCGAAGAATTATTTGACATTGGTGCAACACAAAGTGGTTTGCCATTTATGGTGTTTCTTGCTGCTTTTGCACTTGCAATGCCTTTTGCAGGCAATCTCATGCAAAAGTGGGGACCAAAAAAAACAACCATGCTTGGTGGTTTTTTGGTTGGAGCTGGATGGATTTTAGCAAGTTTTGCTCCAAATGTAGAAATACTAACTGTCTTGTACGGAGTAATAGGTGGAATTGGTGTTGGGATTGCCTACGGATGTCCAATAGCAGTTGCTGCAAAATGGTTCCCGGATAAAGCAGGATTGGCAATTGGTTTAACAGTTGGGGGATTTGGTTTATCTGCACTTGTAACAGCTCCGATAATAAAACATTTAATAGGAGTTGTGGGAGTTATGAATACTTTCCTTTATATGGGTGTGGCACTTATGATATTAATTATATTGTTATCAATACCTTTGAAATTTCCAACAGAAGGATGGAAACCAACTGAATGGGCACCATCAGCAAAACAAGCATCTGCAACCGTAGAACTGAACAGAAATGAAATGATAAAGAAACCAAATTTTTACGCATTATGGCTAACTTATACAATTGGCTGTTTAGCGGGCTTAATGGCAATTGGAATTGCCGCACCTTATGGAACAACCGTTGCAAAAATAACACCTGAAGTGGCAGCTCTTGCAGTTTCCCTGTTTGCGATATTCAACTTTGCGGGAAGGCCAATATTTGGTTCTATAACTGATAAATTTGCTCCGAAGAATACAGCAATAATGTCCTTTGTTTTGATATTTGTGGCATCAGCAATTTTGTACTTTGGCGGGGAAGGAAATGAACTGCTTTATTTCGTTGGATTTGGAATATTGTGGTTATGTCTTGGAGGATGGCTCGCAATAGCTCCAACAGCGACAAAAATATTTTTCGGAACAAAATATTACGGGAAGAATTATGGACTGGTATTTACGGCGTATGGAGTAGGTGCAATTGGAGGGATATTGCTGTCAGGTAGTATTAAGGACATAACAGGAAGCTATTTGGGTGCGTTTCCAATAGTAATGGCTCTGGCAGTTATTGGATTAATAGTGGCATTTATCGGACTAAAACCAACTAAACGAGATTAATTTAGGGGCAATTAAGTCAACCGGAAATAATTTATTTTTTTTATTTATTTTTTTTATTTTTTGAACTTGTCCAGACAGCGAAATTTTTAAAATTTGTTGTCGTTTATTATCCTGTTATTAGTATCTGTCCATAAAATCGTATTTTTGTCATTTACGAGCGAAGCGAGGTTAATCAGTAACTTTGCACGAATTAAGTAATTATTTAAGTAGTCAAAAAAACAATTATTTTTTCCGGAAATATGAGGTGCGACATCATACAAACCCATAGAATGGTTGACCGATTACTTAAAATAGACAAAGTTACGGGTTAATTTGTCAGATAAAATGCGACAATTTGAGTATGGACCCAAAAAATTTTCAGATTTTTTACTTTATAGATGGACATTATTTATCTGTCCTTCATCCACTCATACACCTTTTTCATCCCTGTTTCTACATCATCCGGCTTAAAATTTATCTCATCATTCAGTCGTTTTATGTCAAGATAAATTCTTTTAACCTCCCCGGGTCTTTCTTTTTCATAAACAGGTGTTATTTTTTTACTGAAAATTTTCTCCATAAATGTGACAAGCTCACGGACAGATGTTTCTTTTCCTGTTCCCACATTATACTCCTGGTATTTCTTTAATTTATCAACAGCGGCAATATTTGCCCGGACAACATCATCCACACTGACATAGTCCCTTGTCTGATTTCCGTCGCCAAAGATGACCGGATTTTTGTTATCTGAAGCCCTCCCGAAAAATATTGCAATAACCCCTGCCTCGCCCAATGGATCCTGTCTTCTTCCGTAAACATTACCGTATCTCATTGCAGTATATTTCAAACCGTAAATTTTGCCGAATGCATTTAGATAACCTTCAACGGCAAATTTTGATGCGCCATAAGGCGAGATCGGTTTTATGTTTGTGTTCTCATCAGCGGGAAGGTTTGTCGGCTCGCCGTAAATTGCACCGCCGGATGAAGAATAAATAATTTTCTCAACATTGCTGTTTATTGCCTGCTGTATTAAATTTATTGAACCCCTGATATTTATGTCCATATCATAAACCGGATTTTCAATCGACTTCCTGACATCAATTTGTGCAGCCAGATGAAATATAATTTCAACATCCTTTAAAATTTCCCTGTCAAATTCCCTCAAATCACCTTTATAAAATTTAAATTTGCTACTTTTTGATGCGTTGCTTAAATTTTCAAGCCGCCCTGTTGTTAGATTGTCCAAAACCTTAACATTATGTCCTTGATTTAGTAATTCATCAACAAGATTACTTCCTATAAAACCGGCACCACCTGTAACGAGTATCATCTTAAAATTTTTATCGTAATTTAAAATCGCTCAAAATCTCCTGTTTTTTCTTTCTTTACATTATTTGTTAACCACCTGTGATTTTCTGTTGCCAATATTTCTTCAAGCCGTTGCCTTAATTTTTGTATTTATAATATTCGTAATAAAGAAGAATGTAGTTATTTGTCTGTTATTAATTGTCTTTACAATATAAAGTATAAAATATCATCGTTTTTGTGTTTTATAAAATAAAGTTTGACATCCATTAAATTCCTTTTCTGTATCCTTCCATATCAAGTACAACATATTCATAGTTTAAATTTTTTAATGCCTTTACAATTTTTTCTCTGTTTTTGACAATTAATTCAATGCCTTCAATATTGCATTCAAGCCGTGCAATATCTTTATGGTCTCTTACTCTGATAGTAATATTTGTAATGTTGGTAATATTTGTAATGTTGGTAATATTTGTAATATTTGTAATGTTGGTAATATTTGTAATGTTGGTAATATTGTGCTGATTTATTATTTTGTTTATTAAATTTTCTGCCTTTTCAACTCGCTTAATTCGCTCTTTTGTTAATGGTTCATTACATGGAATTCTTGTAGCTAGACAGGCCATTGATGGCTTTTCAGCATTCATGATCCCTGTTTTTTTTGCTATTTCTCTGATTTCCTGTTTTGTCAGTCCTGCTTCTGCAAGGGGACTTATTACGCCTTCTTCTCTCAATGCCTTTATTCCAAATCTTCCTGTATCTTTCAAATCATCTGCATTTGTTCCATCCACGATTTTATCAATTTTATGCTCCTTTGCAACCCGTTTTAAAATTTCAATGTAGTGCTTCTTGCAAAAATAACATCTGTCGGCAGGATTTTTAAGAAAATTTTCAAAATTTTTATCCCATTTATTTTCTTTATCCTTTACAACTATATGTCTTATCCTTGTTTTTTTTGCAATCTTTTTTGCATTCGCTATTTCTTTTTTCGGCATTACGAAACCGTCAATAGTTACTGCAACCGCTTTTTTGCCTAAAATTTTGTGAGCAGTATAAGCAACAACACTGCTGTCAACCCCTCCTGAAAATGCAACAACGACACTTTTTAAATTTTTTAATAAATTTATCAGATTTTCATATTTTTCATCAGTTGCATTATTTGTTTGGTATTTATTGTTAGTCATTTCACATATTTTATTTTGTTCGTGAGCCGGCCAATCTATATAGAAATTTGCAAAATTTTAAAAATTTGCAAAACACTGAATTGTTTGTTTTAGAAATAATTGGTTTTCTTACCTTCTATTAGTTTTCTTACCTTCTACTGTTTTTCAATTTTGTATCTGGTTTTAATCATCCCCTTTCACATTTTCTTTAGTTATTCTTTCAGATTCTTCTCCGAATTTAACCTCTAATGTTTTCTTCCCCGTCATCTTCATAGAAACCCTTTGTCCTGCCTTTAAGCCAATCTCTTCAAGTGATTTTGGAAGAGTAATAGCATAAGAATGTCCCAAAACAATAATTTTTCTTTTTGTAGTGGTTTTCTTCATCATTGTCTTCATACCTATAAAATCCTTCATCTGTTCAGAAGTGTATAAAATTTTTTCGCACCTGTTACATTTAAGACAATCCAGCGGAATACCTTCAACATTCTCTGTATATGGCTCAAACTCACCACCACATTCACATTTCATTTTAATAAAGGAATAATAAAACTATGTTATATTACAATAACTTATAAATTAGAATAGAACAAAATTAAATAAATTTAAATAAATTTAAATAAAATTAAACAGGCTTAACCAAAATTAAACAGGCTTAACCAAAATTAAACCGATTTAACCAAAATTAAACAGGCTTAACCAAAATTAAACATAAACAATGCGAATATATCAGATTAAATTTAATTTTTCATAAATTTCTGTGCCTATAATTACACCGCGGCAGTATTGCTCTAACTTATAAATATTATTTGTCCTCACCCCCCCGCCATAAATAAATTTCCTTTTAGTTGCTTTGAATATTTCTGTGCACAATTTAGCATTTACATCGGAAGTTCCTATGTGTTTTAAATCAATAGTTATGAAGGGATTTGTGTTGCTCTTTAAAAACCGGACAACCTCCTCAAAATTTCTTCCCAGAATTTTTCCGTCAACAGCATCTATGCTTATAATTGCATCATCAGGAAATTTGTCTGATAAATAGGTTTCTGTTCCCACAATCAAGTCAGTATTTTTCGCGATGGTCTTTGCTGCTTTTTTTATTACCATATATTCTTCAATGCTTTTTATTCCGAAATCAACAATTAAATGGACCTTATTGTTTATAGAAATTTTTCTGATTAAATCAAAATTTTCAGATTTAAAATTGTGCATTATCGCATCAAGGTCGGCAATGTAAATGCGGCTAAATTTATTCGCACAATATTTTCCAGCTATGTCTAACACATCACCAATCTCGCTGTATGTTTCCCTTTCTCCTTTATATGCCCTGACTGCCTTTCCTTTCTTTATATCTATTACAGGAATTATTTCAATCATTTTTAATTTGTTTTGGAAATTTATTCGTAATTATACTCCTCCAAAATTTCATATTTGTATCCCTGCTCTGTCAAAAATAACTGCCGGTTTGCTGAGAAATCCTGATCCTTTGTATCTTTTGTCACAATTGTATAAAAATGTGCAACGCTGTTGTCTTTTTTTGGCCTCATAATTCTTCCCAGACGCTGCGCTTCTTCCTGTCTTGAACCAAAAGTTCCTGATACCTGAATCATAACATTTGCGTCCGGCAGGTCTATCGCAAAATTTCCTATCTTTGAAACAACCAAAAGGTCTATTTCATGTCTTTTAAATTTTTCATACATTTCCATTCTCTTTTTGTTTGCTGTTGTTCCGGTTAGTAAAGGTGCATTAAAAATTTTTGAAATTTCTTTCAACTGCTCAATGTACATTCCTATAATCAGAATCAGGTCTTTTTTGCTTCTGTGATGGGCGACAATTTTTTTTACAATTTCGTATTTTTTCGGATTCTCTGCAGCAAGACGGTACTTTGACTTATCGTGAGCGAGAGCATACTGCAATCTTCTTTCATCATTCATGGGAATCCTGATTTCGTGACAATTTGCTTCTGCTATCCATCCCTGTTTTTCAATCTCTTTCCATGGAGAATCGTATTTTTTTGGCCCGATTAAGGAAAAAACATCTCCTTCGCATCCGTCTTCTCTGACTAATGTGGCAGTCAATCCAAGCCGTCTCTTTGCCTGAATTTCAGCAGTTATTCTGAAGACAGGAGCCGGAAGTAAATGAACTTCGTCATAAATAATCAGTCCCCAGTTTCTTGAATTAAACAGTGAAAAATGCGGGAAAATTTCTGCATCCTTCGGGCGATATGTTAAAATCTGGTATGTTGCTATGGTAATCGGCTTTATTTCTTTCAGTTCTCCGTTATATTCCCCGATTTGTTCTTTGTTTAAATTTGTTTTATCCAACAATTCGGCAATCCATTGTCTTGCGGCGATGATGTTCGGAGTAATTATTAAAGTATTGGTCTTAAATTTTGAAATTATTTCCATCCCTATCAGTGTCTTTCCCGATCCACACGGCAGTACAATAACTCCGCTTCCCCCATAAACACTCCCGCCGGCATAAAATGTATTTACCGCATCAATCTGATAGTCCCTTAATTTAAATGAAATATTTCTCTTTGAGATGTTCAATAGATTAATATTCAAAAATTCCCCGTTTTCATATCCTGCCAGATCTTCTGCTGGAAAGCCAATTTCTGTCAGACCCTGCTTTGTATGTCCCCTCCTCGAAGGATCGATCTCTAAATTTAAGTCGTCTATTCTTTTAAGAATGTATGGTTTTATCCGTTTATGATTATAAATTTCTGTTATTAATATGGAATCATTGCTTGTTAACATTAAAATGCCGTTTTCCTTTTTAATTTTTAATCTTCCATATCTTGATATATGATCAGCAATATCCGTTTGGACATTATCAGGAATGTCATATTTGCTGTATCTTTCAAGAATGTTTATTATATCCCCTGCATTCATTCCGGAAGCTGCCGCATTCCACAGGGAAAGATTTGAAATTTTATATGTATGTATATGCTCGGGGCTTTTTACCAGTTCTGCAAATCTTCCTATTAAGTCCCTTGCTTCTCCATATTCCGGATTGCTCACTTCTATTAAAATTGTTTTATCGCTCTGGACTATTAACGGGTTTTGTGGATTGAACATTGTTATGGATTATGTGTCATTTATTATTTCAAAGTAACTTCTCAATAACTTGTGGGAAGATGATAAAACCAACAAATGTTTTTTGCGTTTTTGTATTTGTTTTTTACAAAATGAGCAGTTACAAAATTTATTTACCACAACTTATTGAGAGCGTACATTTCAAATTTAATTTACTTGTAATAAATTTTAATTCTGTAATAAATTTTCAAAATACAAGACATAAGTTATTCAATATCAAAATTTCGTATAATAAGCTGTAGTAGAAATGAACTCGGATAAATTTATTTTACCTTCATTTATCTTTATTCATTTATACATTTAATAATTTAAATTTTCCCAAAATATTTTTTTATTTTTTTACCATTTTATTTTAAATTATTTTTTTTTATTTTTTTACATTTTTAATTCCTGTCGGGTCGGACAGGTCTTCCGCCATACACAATCTCGATATATCCGCGATATTCCGCAGAGGAATTCGCACATTGCGATTAGTGCTTATGAGGGCGGTTTCTCACTTTAAATAAAGAGATAGTCTGAAAAGACTTC
>MNZY01000231.1 GCA_001873845.1 Candidatus Altarchaeum sp. CG2_30_32_3053
TAAAAGAGGTGGCTCATCAGTCTAAGTACAGCGGTAGCTTTTAAAAAAGCTCCATAAAATTTATATAGATGTAGCCACCACTTATACACAGATTATTACACAAGAATACGATCTACTTTGTAGGTAAGTTATTATAGCAGTCTAATTAATAATTCACAAGAATAAAAGTGGCCTACTTTCATATGCTACATAACCATTAATGGTTTAAAATTTATTAAATTGAGTGTTTAAAATTTATCCAAAATGAATGAATTTAAAAATTGTGATTTGGATTTAAAGAAACTTCCTGTTGATGTCGGTTCTTCGTATGAAGGTGAAAGAATTAGAGGTCCTGATATGTTTTTGGAATTAGGAGGCCCAAAAATAAAATTTAAATTTGAATTAGTCAGAGTTGTCGGAAAGGACGATATTAAAGACAGCGGAAATTTTAAATTAATTGGCAAGGATATTCCCGAATATAACGGGAGAGAGAGCATTCCATTCGGGATATTCATAGAGGCTTACGGTGAAAAGGTTGAAGTTGAGTTAGAAGGAATTTTGGAGAGAAAAATTCATGATTTTATAAACAACATCCAGGGGATGATGCATCTGAATCAAAGATACGATATCTGGTGCAGGATAAGTAAGGCAGATAAAGAAAAAGGGCTTAAATTCGAGCATATTGGAATTACCCTTATGTCTTTACTGAAAAAAAATTTTCCGTTTATAGAAAAGGTTCAGTGCACAATGATTACAGACGAACAAAGCATCGCTGAATTTCACAAAAAGGCAATTGAGGTGTATAATGCAAGGGATATGAGAACAAGAGGGTTGAAGGATGAAGATGTTGATACATTTTATGGCTGCACACTTTGTCAGTCGTTTGCACCGGGACATATTTGTATTATTTCTCCGGAAAGAATTTCTTTGTGCGGGGCAATTTCCTGGCTTGATGCACGGGCAGCTGCAAAGATTAATCCCGACGGTTCAAATTTCCCGATTCCAAAAGGAGAATGCCTGGATGCAGTAAAAGGAATATTTTCCGGTTCTAATTCTGCAATTCAAAAGTATTCTAACGGAAAGATACAGCAGGTTGCTTTGTATACTATGTTTGACAATGTTCATACGAGCTGCGGATGTTTTGAGTCAATTGGCTTTTACATTCCAGAGGTTGATGGAATTGGCGTAGTTGACAGAAATTTTATCGGCGCAACTGCCAACGGAATGAAATTTTCACAGCTGGCAGTACAGGCAGGCGGAGGGCAGCAGATAGAGGGCTTTCTTGGAATAGGTATTCTGTGGTTTTATTCAAGAAAATTTATCTTAGCAGACGGAGGATGGGACAGAATGGTCTGGCTTCCTTCAACATTAAAGGAAAGAATAAATGATGCAATTCCAAAAGAATTATTTGATAAAATTCCGAGTGAAAAGGATGTAAAGAACATATATGAGCTGAAAAATTTTTTAAAAGAAAAAAATCATCCGATAGTAAAGAGATGGGAAGAAGCAGAGGAAGAAGCAGAGGAAGAAATAGAGATTCCGTATATATTTTCTGATATTCCGCTTCCGTCAATAAGTTATACAAAAATTTCGCTCAAAAATGTAAAAATTGAGGCGGAAAGCGCTGTTGTAAAAAAAGGATGTTAAAATATAATGCAAATGAAAACAGCATAATCTACAAAAACTTGTGGGTTCCGTTTGCATTAATAAATTTTATACTTCTGGAACAAATTTATAATTTATGGACAAAAATTTTGTTAGAGAATATCTGAAAAAGAGAAATTACTGGTAGGACAGAGGAAGGATAAACAAAGAAGATGCGGAAATTGAAAAATGGGCTTACATAAAGGAAAAGCACCTTAATGTTTCAATTGATTGACGGACTGATAAAAAATAATGTTAAGCCAAAAACAATCGTCTATGCAAAAATAGATGACTTTGTAGGAAAGATAGAGTCCATTCATGACATCGTTAATGTTTATTATGAAATAATAGGAATTGACCCAAATGAGGCATTTTTCTTCTTTGACAAAATTCGTTTTATGGAGAATTGGCATTTGTAGCTAAATTTTTACATAGATGCGAAATTTAAAAGTAAATTTATAGTGAGCGGTTCATCCAAAACACTGCTTTATAAAAACGCTTCGGAAAGTTTGGCTGAAAGAATACGGTTTATAAACATCTTTCCCCTGACATTCAGGGAGTTTGTTAAATTTAGTGACAGCGGTTTAAATACAGATATAAATTTTATATCAGCAATATTTGCTAAAAGCATAGACGAAATAAAAAAATTTTATTACAATCTGATTCCAAAAAAAGAAAAAATTATCTATTTGTTCGGAGAGTACTTAAAAATTAGGGGATTTCCCGAATGATTTAAAGTCAAAGATATTATGGAGTGGAAAAAAATATTGGTTGATGATTATCTTTCGCTAATTCTTTTTAAAGACATAGTGTATACACTTAAAATAAAAGATCCTGTTCTGTTAGAAAGAATAGTAATAGAGACAGCAAAATTTTCAACACAAAGATTTAGTTATGTCTCTTTGTCAAAGAGAATGGACGCAAACAGGGAAACAATAAAACTTTACCTTTATTATTTATCCGTCTCAATGCTTGTCTTTGTTTCAGATATTTATTCAAAAAACAGGAAAGCAATGGAAAGGTCGGAAAAGAAAATTTATTTTTGGGAATAGGGAATGAGAAGAGCGTTAACTTTTGACGAAGACGATGCAACGAGTGTATAAAATATTACAACATAGCATCTTATTAAAGAGGGATTTTCAAAAAAGGTTTTCTTTGAACCGTTTTACTAGAAAAGCATATACTGGGTTGATTTTGTACTTGAGACAGATATATTACTGCCTGTTGAAGTAAAATACAGGGGAAAATCCTTATGAAATTAAGGGCATGATGGAGTTCATGGATAAATTTTCCGTTAAAAAAGGAATTGTGGTAACAAAAGACACAGTTGACGAAAAGTCCTTTGACATTGATGGTATGAAGGTGAAAATTTTGTTCATTCCTGCATAGCTGTTTTTATTGTTATCTTAACGGATTTTTCCACGCATTCCTTAACTCATCAATATCAATATTAATTATTTCTTTTATTTTTCCTTTTTGCTTGCTCTTAATTATAAATTGTTTATCCTTTCTCACAAATCCTATATTTCCAAAATTTATCATTGCATTATTCATTAAATTTTCAAATTTTTCTTTGTTTTTTGCTTTAATGCTGACAATAAAACGGCTTGCCGACTCTGAAAACAAAATTTTTTCATCGCTTAAATTTTTGTCTTTTGGAACATTTGCTAAATTTATTTCAATTCCAACATCTCCTGAAAATGCACATTCTGCAAGTGCAACACCAAGGCCCCCGTCAGAGCAGTCATGATATGATTCAATCAAATTTTCATTGATTGCTTTGCTGCTCTTTTCATAAATTTTTTCTGAAATTTCAAAATTTACCTTCGGAACATTTTTTCCAGTAAATCCATATTGTTCATAAAATTCACTTCCTCCTAATTCATCATAAGTCAATCCAATGATATAGATCAAATCACAGGGATTTTTGAATTCAGCAGTCATTGATTTTTCAATGTCGTCAATTTTACTTATTGCTGTAATCAACAATGTGGGAACTCCTGAAATTTTAATAACATTTCCATTCTTATCCTTTCCCGTATAATCAATTGACATGCTATCCTTTCCCGAAATTAAAGGGGCAGTGTACGCTAAACATGCGTCGTAAAGTCCTTTACACGCCCTGACAAGTTGTGCTGCCTTAAATTTATCACGAAGCGGAGACGGCCAGCAGAAATTATCAACTAATGAAATGTCTTCAAATTTTCCCCCGCAGCAAATAATGTTCCTTACTGCTTCATCAACGGCATTTGCAGCCATCCAGTATGTGTCAATATCGCTGAATTTAGGACAAATCCCACATGCTATTACAACTCCTTCCCTGCTATCAAGCAAGGGTCTTATTACTGCACCATCACTCAATCCGTCTCTGTTTTTTCCCATAATCGGCTTTACTATGCTTCCGCCCTGAACTTCATGGTCATACCTCCTTATAATACCTTCTTTGCTCGCAATGTTGAGCCGTGATAAAATTTTCTTTAAAATTTCTTTTAAATTTTCAACTTTTATGTCCTTCTCGGCGTATTTTTCATTGTGTTCTTTATTCAGATAATTTATTGTATTTATTGCATTCCATTCCGCCTTTAACTTCATCCTGGGAACGCCCTTGTGTAAAAATTCAATGTCTATATCTGCAACAACCTCTCCTTCGTAAAAAGCAACAAATTTTTTATCATCTGTAAATTTTCCGACAACTGTTGCTTCAACATCGTATTTCTTTGCCATATCTAAAAATTTTTGCAGGTTTTCTATAGATAAAACAACACTCATTCTTTCCTGTGATTCACTGACTAAAATTTCCCACGCCTGCAATCCTGCGTATTTTAGCGGAACTTGAGCAAGCTCAATTTCACATCCATTGCTTATTTCTGCCAGTTCTCCGATTGAACTGCTTAAACCGCCTGCTCCATTATCTGTAATTGCATTATAAAGCAAATTATCTCTTGCATCAATTAAAAAATCAAGCATCTTCTTTTGTGTGATTGGGTCTCCTATCTGAACTGCTGTTGCAGGACTTCCTTCATGCAATTCTTCTGATGAAAATGTCGCCCCGTGAATTCCATCCTTGCCTACTCTTCCTCCAACCATTACAGCATAATCACCAGAACAAATTTCTTTAATATGTGTTCGTTTATGTGTCTGTTTATGTGTCTGTTTATGTGTCTGTTTATTTTTAATTACAGAAGGCATTATTCCTGTTGTTCCGCAAAAAATCAGTGGCTTTCCAAGAAATCTGTCATCAAACACAATTGCTCCGTTTACAGTCGGAATTCCACTTTTGTTTCCCCCATCTTCTATGCCTTTAACAACACCTTCAAATATCCGCTTTGGATGCAAAATTTTTGCAGGCAATTTTTCAGCATAGAATGGATTTGCAAAGCAGAAAACATCTGTATTTGCTATTGGCTTTGCTCCCAATCCGACACCCATTATATCTCTATTCACTCCAAGAATTCCTGTTAATGCCCCGCCGTAAGGGTCTAATGCAGATGGGGCATTATGCGTTTCAATCTTTATTGCGACATTGAAATTTTCGTTAAATTTAACAATTCCTGCATTATCAGAAAATACAGAAATTAATGACTTATTCCTTTTTGCATTTTTCTTTCTTATTTCACCGGTTACTTTAAAAATGAATGTCTTAAATAATGATTCAACCAATTCAACCTTTACATTTTTTTCTTTATCAAACTCTTTATATAAAATTTCTGCGTTAAAAATTTTATGTTTGCAGTGTTCGCTCCATGTCTGTGCAATACATTCAATCTCAACATCGGTCGGATTTCTGTTCTGCTTTTTGAAATAATCCCTTATTGCCTTCATTTCTCCCAAATTCAGAGCAAGCACCCTTTCTTTGCTGATATTCTTTAATTCCTCATCGCCAACATTCAGATTTATTTCCTCAACTTTAAATTTCCCTTTAAGCATTACTTTCGGCGCCTTAATCCTGCTTAAATCAATTTGTGCATTTTGTGCATTTTCAAAAATTTTGCTGTCCTGAATTAATTCGTTTGAAAGGTATTTTGAAATTTGGACTGCATCTTCCTTGCTTAAATTTCCCGTAAAGAAATATTGTTTTGATGTCCATACCTCTACATCACCTACATCTTTGTTTATCGCATCCTTTATTGCCTCTTTTGCTGTTTTTCCAACATTATCTGTAACCCCTGGTTTGAAAGAAATCCATATTAGTTTGGAAAAATTATTTGTAAAAATTTTGTTAATAGTATAGTTTTGTGTTATTTTGTCAGCAAAAACATTTTCAGCAATAAAATTTAATTCATCACAGCTTAAATTTCCATCAGTTAAATAGCAGTCAATAATTAGTATATTTTCTATGCTTTCTGATTTGAGCTTTAAATCGCCCAAAATTTTATTTCTTAAATTTTCTGCATTTGCATCTCCCAGTCCTTTCTTAAAACCGACAAAAATGAAATTTTGCACTTTATTCATAAATTTTACAAAGGTCGTTATAAAATATTCTTATTTTAAGTTACGAGTTTAATTAGGTTTAATTTTAAAAAAAAACAAAGACATATAGTTAACATTAAGAAATCTGTATTTGAAAGCAGACGAGGGTCAGATTTGATAAAAAAGATGAGGGTATCCTAACACTCTCCCTAAAATCTGAATGTTATTTGTGGAACGAGGGCAAGCACTTTAAGAGCATACAAAAATTTTAACCTGCACCTGCAACCATGCAAAATTTGTGCTTACAATCCCGATTTATCTAAAATTTCCTTCATCGCGTGCAAATTTCCAACAGGCATTATATGGACACCTTTAACGCCCAGACCTTTGATTTTATCAACCAGGTCAACGCATAAATTTACCCCTATTTCTTCAATAAGCCCTTTTTGTCCTGTTTCTTTTTGCTTTTTGCGTGCCTCATTCACATCATTCCTAAATTTTTCACCAATCACGATTCCTGGCAAAGTAAGTAAGTATTTCATCATACCGTAACTCCATATCGGAACAATTCCGACAAGAATTTTATCAGATATTTTTTCACCTATTGTTTTTTCGTATAAATTTAGAAAATTTATTATTGGCTCTATATCAAAGACCCCCTGTGTCTGAAAGAAATCACATCCTGCAATTAATTTTCTCTTAACTTTATAAATTTCACCATCAAGAGGTGAAGAAGTAGGACTTAAACCTGTCCCGATGAAAAAATTTGTCTTTGCATTTAAATTTTTGTTTTCATAATTTGTGTCCTTCCCGTTCCACAATTTTCCTTCGTTTAATTTTTTCAGCATAACTATAAGTGTTGTGGAATCCATATCATAAACCGGTTTTGATTTTGGATTGTCTGATGCCGGACACGCTGGATGGTCTCCTGCAATTGAAAGCACATTTTCTATTTCAAATATTGATGCACTGATCAAATCATTTTGCAATGCAACCCTGTTTTTGTCTCTAACAACCTGCTGAAGTATCGGCTCAACACCGTGTTGAATCATATAAATACTTGCTCCAAGCGATGACATCAGCACCCTCCCTCCGGGACCCTCAACAACATTTACACCTAAAATTCTTCCCATCAGTGGTTTCATTTCCTCAACCTCGCGTGCAAACAGCGTTTTGTCGGGACACGGCGGCGGACTTACTTCTCCTGTTGCGGTAAATTTTCTGCTAAAATTTTCCCTTAACAAACTCATTTTAAATTTGATTATTTAATATTTTTCATTATTTACTCTAGATGACAACTTTTTGTTCGTGAGTTGATCAATTTGTATTCAAATTTGCAAAAATTTATTGAAAAAATGTGACCATTTAAAAACTAACAGGACTTACTCGTGAAAACTTAAAAAATTTACCCTTTGTTTTTAGAGTGGCCAAATATTTCATTGGAAATACAAATTTATTTGTGATTTTATAATTATTTTGTGTTAAA
>MNZY01000230.1 GCA_001873845.1 Candidatus Altarchaeum sp. CG2_30_32_3053
AATAGAAGAATAGGGTGAACACGAAAAACAAAAAGGGCATGAAAAACAAAAAGGGCGTATTCCTGATGAAAAATTTAAAATTTAGATCTGAAAAATAATTATATTCATTTTGACAGCTTTTGATAATATTGTTTTTATCCATATATTTATTCTTCAAATATTTATTCTTCAAATCATAATATGTAATATTGATGTTCAAAATAAATAATCAAAAGTTGAAAAATTCACTATATTTAACAAAAAATTTTATTTAACAAAAATTTAAAATTAGTAGAAGAAGAGGTAGTGGTGGGCTTTTATCATTTTTCGGAATTGCAACGATTGTACTAATTGTTCTGAATGTAATTGTATTTTTTGGTGTGCAGATGACAGATGAACTGAAAATTTATGACATAAACTGGGCAGAAAACTGTACTAAAAATAAATATACTGCAAATGCTGTGTATAATGAAGAATATTACGCATGTCCCAAAAGTGCTACAAGAGATGGAGGTTACGATATAGATTATTGTAAAAAAATTTCTGATGATGCCTGCATATATACTTACACTGATGGCCTTTCACTCGTTGGAAAAAATGCATCTGAAAAACCTTGGACATTTATAACAAGTATGTTTATGCATGTAGATCTAAACCATTTATTTGGAAATATGTTGTTTTTGTTTATTCTTGGAGGAATTGTTGAAGCGGCAATAGGAATAAGAAAGTATTTGCTGCTCTATTTTCTTGCAGGAATTTTCGGGGGAATAACAATGATTTTTATGACATCAGTAGGATTAGTAAGTGACAATGTTTCAATACTCGGCGCTTCCGGGGCAATATTCGGGGTTCTTGGAGCAGCAGCAATTCTTAGACCAATGCAGATAATATATATTTATTTTCTTCCTATGCCGTTAATAGTCATCGGATTAATTTACATCGGACTTCAGGCGTTTTACATATTCACTGGTGGAGAAGCAGGAGTCGCAAATGGAGCGCATATGGGAGGGGCGATTGTTGGTATAATAGCGGCAATTTATCTCAGGAATAAGGCAAAGAAACAGGAAATTTAAAATTTCACTTCAAAAATAAAGTTAAAATTTGGAGGGTGTTAACCAAATATAGATAAAAATTTATCTTGAAATATGCTAAACATATTGTCCTTATTTATATTCCAGCATAGTCTTAAAGTCAAATCCACTATTTCTATAGATCTTGAAACAACCTTTGTCATTCTTGCCAAGAAATGCCTTATGTTGGAATTGTTACTTTCTATGAGAGTGGTGTTTTTCTTACCTATCACGAGTTTGTTTTTTGGAAAAATCTGTTTGTATATATCTCAATCGTCTATGTAACTACGTAAAGTACTGCAAAATGTTTCAATTCTTCGTAGAGTTTTTTAGCCGTTTTAATAGAACAATTGCCAATAACCCCTCCAATGGTTTTGTTTGTACATGCACCTTCTTCTTATTCTCGTTTCTCGTCCAATAACCCCTCCAATGGTTTTGTTTGTACTGCAATCCAAGGCTTTCTATATTCATATTTTTCGTTTTTTTTTATTAATAAGTGTCCATCCATAAACTCGTAATTTTACTGAAAATCTGTAAGATTTTTAAATTGTCAAAAACATAATAATTTACCTTGAAAAAGTTAAAATTTTTTCAAAATTTATACTTTGTGGATGGACACTAATGAAATGCCACATCTCATCTATTTGAACCTCTTTGATTTCACTATCAACACTTGGTTCTGGTAATCTTTTGCCCATACTTCTCATTCATTTCAAAACTGCTGGTCTCGACACATTAAAAAGTTTCGCGATAAACCCATAACTTGATTTGCCCACAAAATACAACAAAACTGCCAAAACCTTTCCTTCTTGTCCAACCTTTTCTCTTTCATCATCAAGCACAAAATTAGACCTATACAGCTTACAATTGTATCGCTGCTTATTGCGAACTTTTTCGCTCTTTACACATTTTGTACCCTTGCATTTTTTGCATACGGTTTCTATACACTTTATTAAGATTCAAACATTAAATATATCTATAGTTAACACTCCCTAATTAATTATATCAAAAAAAATGTTCCCTTTTATATGGCACATAATCATATTCGTTTGCATCTTCTTTATTTCGTGTCGGAAGTATTCCGATAGTTAATTCGTTATTCTCAACAGCTCCCTTGCATGCCTTTTTCATAATCCCATTTATTCCGCAGCAAATCAAAATGCAGTATGCGTTTACTATGTCTCTTCTGATATTGTAGCAATTTTTTTAATCTTATCATCAATTTTTCTGTCCTTTTCGATCACAGCGAGCATAATTTTCCTTTCAGTTACTTTTAGACAATTTATTTAAATTTATCTGAGATAGGATTTTCATCATGTATTTATCAACATAAGCCATTCAGCAAATGCTAATATCATCACAATTATGAATTACTTTTGAGAAATTAAATTTAACAGATTATGAATTTTGCACATTGAGAAATTATAGTCAAAATCAGATGATTTTTTAAAAATTTTATGTGGTGAAATTTAAATGATAATTTAATGCTTTTTATGTTAGTAATACTAATTTTAAAATGATAATAAGTTTTAATAAATAAATATAATTAATAATATTTAATAAATAAATATTAATAATAACTTTATAAAATGAAATCAATAAAAATCGCTTCAATTATGTGGGCATCAAAAAACACAACACTCAAAGAAGTAGGCAAAGAGTTAAAAGAGGAATGTATAAATTTAGATAAAGGCAGTATAAATTTAGATGAATGTATAAATTTGGAATTAGATGTTTATTCAACAAAAGAAATTGAAGATGATAAAATAAGAGAAAGGTGCATCAGATCATTGGAAAATAGCAGTATAAATTTGATTTACGGCGGGGTTGGAGATGCCTGGATTGAGGTACAATCAAGGATAGAAGAAATAGCAAAGAACATTCCGACAATAATTCTCGGACATGATACTGGCTTATGGTCTCTTTCTACTGTAAAAAGCAAGATTGTAGTGGATGTTAATGCCTACATAGTAATGGATGGGAAGGAAAATCTGAAGAATATGCTCAAATACATCTGCAACGAAATTTTAAATACAAATTTTGAGGTTGAAGTAGTAAAGGATGTCCCATGGGAGGGCCTGTATCATCCTGATGCAAAAGCACATTTTTCAAATATTGATGAATATCTGAAATGGTATGAAAAAAATAAGCCGGAATTAAAAGATAAACCCAGGATTGGACTCTTATCATATCGTTCCTACTGGGTTTCCAATAATATGGATGTAGAAAACACCATTGTCAAAGAATTTGAAAAACAAAGTGTAGGAATTATTCCCATATTTAGTTATAGCATTAAAGACACCGAACTTGGCAATAAAGGAAGTGGTGAATTGGTAGAAGAATGGTTAATAACAGACGGGAAATCAAGGATTGATGGATTAATAAACCTGCAAAGTTTCTTTTTATCAGGCACAAAATCAGGCAAAGATGATAAAACAGATATAAGAGAAGGTAAGATTGCTAAATCAGGTGTTGAAATTTTAAAGAAATTAAATGTACCTGTGTTTCATCCGCTTATAGCATATTATAAAACAGAGGAAGAATGGCGTAAAGACATGCATGGTTTGGGTGCAAATGTCGGATGGAGCATAGCAATGCCGGAATTTGAAGGGGTGATTGAGCCGGTAATTATTGGAACACAGAGTAAGGAAGATAACGGGAAATATGTTCCAATAGATGAGCGAATAGAAAAAGTTGCAAAAAGAATTAAAAACTGGATTGAACTGCGAAATAAACCTGTTGAAAAAAGAAAGGTTGCATTTATATTTAACAATAACCCCTGTGCATCTGTTGAAGCCACTGTTGGAGGGGGAGCAAAACTTGATACATTAGAGAGTGTGGCAAGGATAATGCACAAAATGAAGGAATGTGGTTATAATGTCAATCCTCCTGAAAATGGAAAGGAAATGATAGAAACAATTATGGATAGAAAAGCAATATCTGAATTTAGATGGACTCCTGTTGATGAGATTGTTAAAAAAGGCGGCGCCTTAAAACTTGTTACAAAGGAAGAATATGAGGAATGGTTCAATACTTTAAAACCAGAAGTCAGGGAAAGAATATGTGGAACATGGGGAAATCCACCAGGAGAGCATATGGGTGATATGCCGGCTGCAATGGTTTATGAAAATAAGATTGTTGTAACAGGAGTAAAATACGGTAACGCTGTTGTTTGTGTCCAGCCGAAGAGGGGCTGTGCAGGGGCAAGATGTGACGGTGTTGTCTGTAAAATTTTGCACGACCCGGATCTTCCGCCTCCGCATCAATATATGGCAACTTATCGCTATCTTGAATATGACTTTAAGACAGATGTAATTGTTCATGTCGGAACGCACGGCAATCTTGAATTTCTGCCCGGAAAGAGTGTTGGTTTGTCCGAGTCATGCATGCCTGATGTTGGCATTGGAAACATTCCTCATTTATACATTTATAATTCAGATAATCCTGCAGAGGGAACGATTGCAAAGAGGCGAAGTTATGCAACTCTTGTTGATCACATGCAGACAGTTATGACAGAGTCCGGGTTGTACGAAGAGTTAGAAGAAGTAGAAAGAAATTTAGCAGAATATAATCAGGCAAAAGTTCTGAATAATAAAGCAAAGATGCATGCAGTGCAGCACATACTTATTGAGAATATAAAAAAGGCACAACTTGATAAAGAAATAAAACTTGACGAGTTAGATGCACATAAGAGCTTTGATGAGATTGCTGAAAGAACACATAATGCATTAACCCGCATCAGAAACACACAGATAGATGATGGGATGCATATCTTTGGAGAAATTCCGGCAAAAGAGCGAAGAGTTGAATTTATTAACGGCATTATGAGATATGATTACAAAGAAAATGTCTCAATGAGACGATGTATATTTGAAATGATGGGTTTAAATTATGATGAAGCAATGGAAAAGCCGGCAAAATATATAGGTGATTTTGGAAAGACATACGGGGAATTATTAGATGATGCAGATAAATATTCAAAACATTTCATTGATGAAATTTTAAAAATTTAAAAAATGGATAACTTAAAAATAGCAAAAAAAATACTAGGGGATAAATTAAAAAATCCGGAGGCTGTAAGCCAACTTGATGAATTAAAAGAAAAAATTTTGGACATATCCAAAAGAATGGATGATTCAGATGAAATAAAATCATTACTTAACGGTTTTGATGCGGACTACATTCCATCTGGACCCTCGGGACTTATAAGCCGCGGAAGGGACGATGTTTTACCAACAGGAAGAAATTTTTATTCCCTTGACCCTGGAAGGATTCCAACAAAAGCGTCTTATGAAGTTGGCAAACGACTGGCTGAAGCATTGATAGAAAAACACATAAAGGATACCGGAAAAATGCCTGAAAATATCGCCACGGTATGGTGGGCAGGAGATATAATGTGGGCAGACGGCGAAGTTATGTCCAAGATAATGCATCTTATAGGCGCAAAACCAAAATGGGGGAGTAACGGAAGAGTAAATGGCTTTGAGATAATTCCATTAGACGAACTTAAAAGACCGAGAATTGATGTGACAATCAGGGTTTCAGCAATTACACGGGACTGCTTTCCGGACATTATAGAATTGGCTGATGAAGCAATCAGAACAGTTGCGAAATTAGATGAACCGATAGATATGAACTTTGTAAGAAAACATTCCTTAGAGCAAATGGAGCAGGCAGATAAAAATGAAAACAGTGAGGAATGGCAGAATGTAACAACAAGGATATTTTCAGCAAAACCCGGAACTTATGGTGCAGGAACACAACTTGCAGTTTATGCATCCGCATGGAAAGAAGATAAGGACTTAAGTGATGTTTTTGTTTACTTTAACGGCTATGCTTACGGCAAAGGAATATTTGGAAAGGAAGCGCATTCACAATTTGTAAATAATCTGAAAACAGTTGATGCAACTGCCTCAAACACAGTAACAGATGAATCTGACATTTTCGGCTGTTGCTGTCACTTCGGAACTGAAGGGGGCTTGTGTAATGCTGCAAAACAAATCTCCGGAAAGGATGTTAAATTCTATCATACAGATACAAGAGATCCCGCAAGGGTCAAAGTAGGGGATTTGGTAGATGAGGTAAGAAGAGTTGTGAGGACAAAAATCCTAAATCCAAAGTGGATTGAAGGACAAAAAAGACATGGCTACAAGGGAGCAGGAGATATAAGCAAGAGAATTGGAAGGGTTTATGGATGGAGTGCAACAACGAAGCAGGTAGATAAATGGATTTTTGATGACATTACCAAAACATTCGTGCTTGATAAAGAAATGAGGGAATGGTTTAATGAAAATAATCCATGGGCGCTGGAAGAAATTGAAAGACGACTCCTTGAAGCAGAGCAGCGTAAATTATGGGATGCTGACCCAGAAATGCTTGCCCAATTAAAAGAACATTACCTTGAACTTGAGGGGCTAATGGAAGAAAAAATGGGTGATGTTGAAGGTGATTACCAGGGAGGAGCAATTGACATTTTCACAGATGAGGATGTAGGTGACTGGAAAGCAAAGATGGATGAAATCAGAGCAAAAATAAAATAAGGTAAAAAGCAAAAATAAAAGCAAAAATAAAAGCAAAAATAAAAGCAAAAATAAGATCAACAATAAGATCAACAATAAGATCAACAATAAGATCAACAAATAATACAATTACAAAATGACGCACCACATAAAACGAACAATAATGCCTTTCGCGGCAATCGTCGGGCAGGAAAAACTGAAAAAGGTATTGATATTGAACGCCATAAATTCAAATTTGCATGGTGTCTTAATCAAAGGTGAGAAAGGTACAGCAAAATCAACCGCAGTAAGAGCATTGGCTGACTTATTGCCTGAAATTGAAGTGGTAAAATGTCCATTTAACTGCAATCCGGAAGAACCATCTTTACAATGCGACGAGTGCAATAAAAAGTACAACGATGGCGGGAAATTAGAAACAGAAAAAAGAAAAATACGAGTTGTTGAGTTACCTCTTGGAGCAACAGAAGACAGAGTTATTGGAACATTGGATATTGAAAAAGCATTAAAGGAGGGAATAAAAGCCCTTCAACCAGGTGTTTTAGCAGAAGTAAATCAAGGAATCTTATACATTGATGAAGTTAATTTACTTGATGACCATCTCGTTGATATTTTGTTGGATTCCGCAGCGATGGGAGTTAATGTTATGGAGAGGGAAGGTGTTTCTGTATCGCATCCGTCAAAATTTATTCTTGTCGGAACAATGAACCCTGAAGAAGGTGAATTGCGGCCGCAGTTACTTGACAGATTCGGATTGGAGGTTGATGTTTCAGGCGTTAAAGATGTAGATGAAAGAGTCAGGATTATAAAGACAGTTGCGGAATTTGAAAACAATCCTTCTGAATTTATAAAAAAATATAAGGCAAAGCAGGATGAACTAAAGATAAATATCCTGGATGCAAGAAAATTATTAAAATATGTTAAAATTTCTGATAAATTGCTTAAAAAGATTGCAAAAATATGTATTGAATTAGGGGTTGACGGGCACAGGGCAGACATTTTTATTGCAGGCACCGCAAAAACAATTGCATCTTATAATAAAAGAAAAGAAGTAAATGAGAACGATGTAAAGGAAGCAGCAGATTTAGTCCTGCCGCACAGGATGCGAAAACAGCCATTTCAGGAGCCAAAGCCAATAGAAGATAAGGTTAATCAGATAATGGATGAAGACGATAAGAACGATGGGCAGCAGGAAGAGGAGCAGGAGGATAACGAGGAGCAGGAGGATAACGAGGAGCAGGAGGATAACGAGGAGCAGGAGGATAACGAGGAGCAGAAACAAAAAGATGAACAGATGGAGCAGGAGGATAACGAGGAGCAGGAGGATAAACAACCGGAAAATCAAAAAGAACAGAACGAAGATAAGACCGGCAACAGAAAAAAGATATTTGATTCCAAAACGATGAAAAAACCTGATATAAATATAACAAAAGACAGGAAATTAAGAATGGGCAGCGGAAAAAGGGCAAAAATATTAAGTTCCAAATTAGGAAAGTATGTAAAAGCAAAAATACCAAAAGAAAAGGTATCGGACATTGCAATAGATGCTACGATAAGGGCATCAGTCGTAAGAAATGTGGGAGGTGGAAAAGGAAATATAAAAATTGAAAAAGATGATTTAAGGGAAAAAGTCAGAGAAAAGAAAAAGGCATCAGTAATTGTTTTTGTTGTTGATTCATCGGGTTCAATGGCTGCAAAAAAGAGAATGGAAGCAGCAAAAGGTGCTGTAATGTCATTACTTGAAGATGCGTATCAGAAAAGGGACAAAGTCGGGTTTGTTGCCTTTCGTGGAAATAAAGCAGAAATTTTATTAAAACCAACATCAAGTGTTGAATTGGCAGCAAAATATCTTAAAGAACTGCCAACAGGAGGTAAGACGCCATTATCAGACGGAATGTATAAGGGTTTTGAATTATTGAAGATGGAGATCAATAAAGATAAAAATACGATTCCTGCAATGGTTTTAATATCCGACGGCATGGGAAATGTCCCAATACAGAAGAATGTCAGAGAGGAGGTAATTTCACTTGCAAATGAGATTAAGGAAAAAAATATATCTCTTATGGTCATTGATTCAGGGGCAGGGTTTTTAAAATTAGGATATAATTCAGAAATTGTTGAGGCATCTTGTGGGAAGTTTATTAATCTGGATGAATTGAGTGCTGATAATATAGTTGGTGCGGTTAAGTCAAATTTAATAAAAATTTAATAAAAATTTAATAAAAATTAAAATGGAAAAAATAGATAAAAACGAGATTAAGGGAAAATCAGATGTGCTGCTCACTGTAGCAGTAATTGCAGCAATAATTGGAATCGTTGTATTTTCAGGATGTATTGGCGAACCACAGGAAAAACAAAATCTGACACAGACAGAGAAAAAAACAAAAACATTCACAGATGACTTAAACAGAACAGTTGAAATTCAAAAAAATCCGGAAAGAATTGTTGCAATAGCAACAGCAGACGTTGAAATTTTATTTTTGA